>JAYUVA010000206.1:0-4086 GCA_043754375.1 Candidatus Kuenenia sp.
ACCTACCGGACCCGGGACCAGAAACACATCGCGTTCGCCAACCCGCAACAGCGTCTTAAGAAACTCCAGAATGGGTCTGGTAACATTGTTGGTAATTTCAAGCCGCGTGCAGAAGCTGTCTTTGCGATCATCCAGCACATCTTCCATTTCCGCCAATAAATCAGCCCCGTCCTCATCACTGACGGTCAGGTCGGCATTGCGAGTCACGCGAAACGGTACAGTCGCGAGAATTTCTTCACCTGGGAAAAACCGCTGCACCATCAGAGCAATGGCATCTTCCGTCAGAATGAATTCATAACCGCCGATGCTGGGCAGCGTGATGTAGCGCAGGTCATATCGTCCGAATGGAATCACGGCAAAACGCCAGGATTCGGTTTCAGACTTCCCTTTCAGTTGCACGACCACGTTGACTGTACGTCCGAACAAAAGCGGAAATCTCGATGGATCATGCACAGCGATGGGTGTCAGCACGGCCTGAATCTGTTCCTGAAACACCGTATCGACAAATTCAATCTGCCGATCATTCAGCTCGTTGATTCTCCGTCGGCGAATACCGGCTTCCGCCAGCTGTGGCTCCAACTGTTCAAGATAAATGCGATACTGCTCGGCGACCATCTTCTGAGTGCGGATGCTGATCGCATTGATCTGTTCCAGAGGAGACATGCCCGACGGATCATTTCCCATGTCACCAGCACGGATCGCTGTCAACAGACTGCCAACGCGGACCATGAAAAATTCGTCGAGGTTGGATGCTGTGATCGCCAGAAATCGCAATTGTTCCAGCAATGGAACCGACGGATCGCATGCTTCATCCAGCACACGCTGATTGAATTCCAGCCAGCTTAACTCACGATTGGTCAGCAGATTCTGAGTGTCAGACATAATTCATTTCCAGGACAATAACAATTTACCGCGGCGATTCACGGAGCAGCACCCCAAGCCCGAAGGTATCTTCGAGGAGCAGGGCTTTCTGACGAAGTTCCATACGTTCCAGCGATAGGTCGCCGGCAGAATTTCTCACGGTGATCACCAGACGATGACGTTCAATCGTGCATTCAATGTCACGCACGCGTTGGCTTCCTGTATGGTCCAGTGCGACCGCAACACGCAGAATTCCCGCCAATCGCGACACAACGACGCGATTGTCGCGATCCAGTCGGGCAAATAATTCGTGCGTCGGTTTCGGTGCGGCACGGCGGTGATACCGGGCAATCATGGCCACCAGCTGTTGATCCTGTTCATTGAGTCCGAACAACTCACTGTGCGAGATCAGATAGTGCGAATGCTTGTGGCAGCCCGAGACTCCCACAAACAGGCCAATCTCATGCAACAATGATGCGACATACAGCAAAGTCTCGCAACGTGCATCCATGCGGTGTTCAGACTGCAGTGAACGGAAAAGCGTCCGAGCCAGCTCGGCGACATGACGCGCGTGCTGCAAATCGACTTGATACTTTCGAGCCAGTTCAGTGGCAGAGTTGACGATCTGATCACAGAAGTCGGTTGACCAGTCGTTCGACCGCAGCATTCCCTGTAGCAACGCATCACGCAGATTCAGTCCCGTGATCAGCAGCTGAGTACATCCAAGCAATTGCGCAAGTCGAAGGTTCGCCAACAACGCCGGAACCAGTGTTTCCGCCTGAGACAGTTCCAGGTGATATTTTCGCATAATGCGATCGACCGTCAGCGACAGCAGCCTGGTCGTGAGTTTGTCAAGATCTTCGACCGCGATACGACTCAGGCCGGACGTCGGAAGTTCAACTCCGAGCACCTTCGCGGCAAATCGCATGTCTCCGCCCAGGCCGACATACTCCACCGGAATACCTTTCGGAATGATATCCAGCAGTGGCTCAAGGGAACGGTCAATTTGACCGATCATAATGCTCCCCATCCGATTGCGCGTGGTCTGCGAATGCAGAATCATCTGCTGGAGCCGCAGCGATCCCAGGCGATACGGTTGCGAATGAATAATGTCCTTGCCCTTCAGGACCAGCACTTCGGTATTGCCACCGCCAACTTCCGCCACGACGGTCAGCCCATCCGCCAGCGCGGCGTCATTCTGCAGCAGCGGGCGAACACCCAGGTACGTCACACGCGCGATTTCCGCGTCGTCAATCATTTCAACCGAAAGTCCGGTCGCCGTATAAATGCGGTCCAGAACTTCGATCCGATTTGTGGCTTCGCGCACAGCGCTGGTGGCCACGATGCGGATGTGTTTCGGATCGCTGCACTGGTACTCCTTCAGCTTGCGGCGGTAACTCTTCAGAATCCGGATCGTCTCCTGCAGAGTCTTGCGCTGGATCTCACCCTGCGTGAAGGTGTCTTTCCCAAGGCTCAAACCGCGAACAAGCTGCTCCAGCACGCGGACGCGGGAACTGCCATCGCTTTCACCCACCGCCATGCGAATAGCGGATGTCCCGAGCTCAATCACGGCCAGCGGAAACGCATTTGCTCCCCGCAACGGCTCAGACGCTGCCTCTGGAGCCGCATCCTTGCGAACCGGCAGGTCATTTTGAGTTGTCTCGTCCCCTGTTGTCATTGCCTGTGTCAGACTTTCTTCGAGTCTTTCGATCCTATTTCCTGCCGAACCCACGCCGCTGCACCAGTTGCACCAGCAAGGTCGCCAAGTTCGCTGACTTTGAGCTTCGCACAATCTGCGAGGGAGGGCAATACGTTTCGGCGCACGCCTTCCTTTACTGATTCGAGATAAAGCTTGGGCATGGCTTCCACCAGTCCGCCGCCCAGAATCACAACATCCGGTGCCAGAATATTAATCAGGCTGCCAATTCCTCGCCCAACCTCTTCCGCCGCTCGACGTACAATTTCCTCAATTGCCTTGTCACCCATTTCGATTGACTTCGCCAGGGAGGAACTGCGAATCTTCGCAATATCCGTGCCAGTCAGTCCCTTCAAGTGCGGTGCCTGGCCGCGGTATACTGCTTTTGCAGCTTCAGCAGCAATCGCAAGCCGACTGGCAATTCCTTCCAGGGTCCCCACCGGTCCAACTCCAGCGGCAGCTCCGGCCGTTGCCATTTGCAAATACCCCACTTCCATGCACGACGATCGTGAACCTCGGAAGATCCTGCCTTCGTACACACAGCCGCCTCCAATGCCGGTGCCCGGAAATACACCCAGCACACAACGAGCCCCCTGCCCTGCTCCGCTGGTGTATTCACCGAACACACCCGCATCCACGTCGTTGCAGATCAAGGCCGGACATTTGAATCGCTTTGATAGAAAATCCTGCAGGTCCACATTCTTCCAGCCCAGATTCGGAGCTTCCAGAATGATACCTTTCTGCAGATCCAGCGGCCCCGGAACACCCGCACCAATCCCCGCAATTTCCTCCTCCACCACGCCAGCCTCGGTCAGTGCCTGTGAAATGGTTTCCGCCAAACGCTCCAACCCGACCTGCTCACCCGCGCTGCCACGCGTCTTGCGGCGTTTTTTTGCCAGCACCTGCAACTTGTCGTCAAATACGACAGCCATCATCTTGGTGCCGCCGAGGTCAAAGCCAATCCAGATTCGACGTTTTGTTGTATCGGTACTCATGATCAGTCCAAGGCCTCGTTTTTCCTGTCGACCGAAACTCTTTCGCCGCGACTTCTGTTACGCTTCGGGGCGGAAGCATAGCAGTTGAGTTTACTCGACTCCATCGGACCGATCGATTCGACTGGAATCAGGATTTTCTACGGAACAGAATTCATGGACCGCGACGCACTCAAGTCCCTGCAGGCACCACTCAAACAGCGATATCAGGCCAATCCTGAAGCCGCCATCGCTGAGCTTCATACCACAGGAATCGTGGATTTCTCCGCTCTCAACTGCCGTGTGCCGATTCCGGCCAACAATGGCACGCAGATCATCGCGGGCTTGCATCCGATGGCAGGCGGCGACGGATCGGCAGCCTGTTCCGGCGACATGCTTCTGCAGGCGCTTGTCACCTGCGCAGGAACAACCATGGCCGTGGTGGCGACGGCCATGGGTCTGGAGATCCGAAACGCGCACATCGATGCCATCGGAATCATGGACTTTCGAGGCACGCTGGGAGTAGATCGAACTGCGCCGGTGGGATTCACCAGCATC
>JAYUVA010000207.1:0-5305 GCA_043754375.1 Candidatus Kuenenia sp.
ACATCCTGCGACGCCCGACAGTATTCTGCGTGAGCTGCCGCAATGTTTCCTTGGTTCCGGTTATGAATCGGAACTGGCAAGCCAATCTGAGTATTGATCATACTCGATCCGGTCCCGTTGTCCTGTCCGGCACCAAGCATCAATGACAAGTTGGGAATTGCCTGTGACTGCTGACGATCCAGATTGGCTCGGGCCCTGGCAAATCTGGCTCGGGCACCCTGAAGTTCGGGACTGGACGAAAGAATCTGGGTTTGAATTGCTTCCCAGTTGCGATCAGCAGTCGCTACTGACAGTTGCCCATCCAGAGTCCCCGGTTGCACATCTGGCATACCGGCGACGGCCATCAGTTGCTTCCAGGCACCTCGAAACGCAGCGTCCGCATTGCGACGCTGCAACTGCACTTCTTTCAGTTGAATCTCAGCCTGCAGGACTTCCGGTTTCGTCCCTTCCTTCGCACTCATGCGAGCTTCGGCAATACGGACACCCTTCGCCGCAACGGTTTCAAATCCAATCGCCAGTTCCTTCCGTCGCTGAGCCGCAAGAGCCTCATAGAATCGCTGGCGCACATCCGTCAGGACTCGGATTCGTTGAGTTTCCACTTCCCACAATTGTGACTGGATCTCCTGATTCAATACAGACTGATTCTTCCTGAGTTTGTCTCCCATGACAATGTCTTGTTCAAAGAACGCAATATGCTGATCGGTCCCAGCGTCAGCCAACTGTTGACCCTGATATCCCACGATTGGATTTGGCTTGCGACCGACCTGGTTGCGATAGCCATAGGCTTTCTGAGCTGATGCTGACGCCTGCAGAATCGCGGGATTTTGCTGTAACGCGGTTGCTTCCAACTGAGCAAGTGACCAGCCGACTGATTCGCTGGCGGCCAGCATTTGGTCGGCTTGAATGGATCCTTCGTCCGCAGCGACGGGCATGACTGCCAAAGGTTCCTGGGATTCAAATCCAACCGGCAGGATACTGTTTGTACTCAGTTGATTAAGGCGATCCGAATTCGAAGCATTCTGCGGTGACTTCGTTCCGGAGTCATTCGAAGTTAAGCGAGAATCCGCAAATGAAGTTGCTGGCAATTCCTGGCTGGCGATTGGATCCGAGGCTACGGCAGGTCGGTAGGTTTGCGTAACTCCGTGTTGTGACGTTGCACATCCGGAAGCAAACAATGCGACCGAGAGACACGCGCAAGTCCAGGGGAGGTGAGTGGTTTTCATCAGGATTGTCCTGCAGGTTGGAATAGAAATTCGTGTGTAATGCCGCATCGGACTTACATGAATTGTTAGACCTGCAGGCGCACCAGGGCTCTTTCTCTCGTCAACGCACGATTCACTGCGTTGCGGAAACCGAATGTCAGCGAATTTTCAGCAGCTGTTGGCGGAATGGCAACTTCAACATTTCCAGCATGAAACGGAGTAGCCGATTTCAGTCTTTGGAGGGGCCGCACCAATTCAATGCCGACAGTCACGGACCGAATACAACGGCAGCTTTTGACCGGGGCCCCAGGTGCGGATTCGTGATGATGCCCTGAAGTTGGACGGGTTTCAGGCGCGGGCGCGGCTGCATCTGAAGTCGTCGTGGAATCGATCTTGTGACAGTGTGGATGACTGCCATCGACCGGCGATTCCCTGTGATCACCGACGCCACAACAGATCGCTGATTCGCAAGCCTGACACGAACACGGCAGCATGCCCTGTAGTGCTGTCATCAGGATGAGCAGCAAGCTTGTTGTATGGCGGTACTGAATCACGAGCGATACCCATCCGTGGAAAACTCATTGGAGAAATTGCGTCCTGCCATCTCCTCTCATTTCATCGGTCAAATCAAAAGGACCTGCACAATACGTCCCTGAAAAAATGCTCCGTCATGACGGTGTCACCCAATACAATCGTTAGAGCCGTTACAGAACGAAGAATTGGAACTGCCGAGCTGCGTAACTGACACGTCTGCAACCCCGGGAATACAGAACTCAAGAGATGCCGTCAAATTGACACTGTCTATTGTCGCGTTGATGTCTTTAACCAGCGTCACTTCAGCCCGCTCCGACAGCTTCACAGGCCGTGGTTGGGCTCCGCAGGCAGAGCTGAACCGAAGAATTCCCTGGCAATTCGTCGCATCGATCAGCCCAACTGATTTGCGGCGTCACAATTCGAATTTTCCTGGCACAGTAAACGCATTACCCAGATCCCAGAGCCGCAGTTTGCGGGCATCAGAAACTCAAAAAAAAGACTCATCAAGGAAGTAAGAAATCATGTCCACTTCAACCTCAAGAATTCTTGTATGTACACTACTGTTGGCTGTCGCATCGTGGACTGCCTCGACTGCAGTCGCCGATCACGGATGGCCATTAAACCAAAGTTCCAGTTGTGGTCGCTCAGGCGGCTATTCGAGCAATTCAAATCTCGGTTACCGACCGTTGCCATCATCCAATGGATACTCGAACAACTATGGGTATGGAGTTCGATCTGCTCCGCAAAACTACGGCTACAACGGACAAGGGGTTGGCGGTCATGCGAGATTTGGCAACGGAAACTACATGCCGAATCAGTCGTATAATACACGAACAGAGAACAACTCATATGGATACCGGAATTCCGGTCGAATTGGCAACATGGTGTACGACAGCGTGCATGGCGACTACCATGCTGTTCCAGGGAGCGTTCCACAGCCATACCAAGGGAATGTCCCGAGTGGTTCCCGGAACCAATACCAGAATGATTCACCGTGGTTTGGCGGGAACTCTGGTTGGTGATGTTGAGCGGCCTTGACGGTACCGAGGTCAAATCAAGGCAGCCTCAATGGATTGTGTGCATTCAAAATGGTGTTCCAGACGGGCGGTCCTCTGGAATGCCGGAACTCGGCTTTTGATTCTGTTCAACTTCTAAGAAGGAGGCTCTTCGACTTGTCGCGATTTCAAATTCTCTTTGGGCTGGTAGGTTGCTGTGTTCTGCTCACGGCCACTCCGGCAAATGCCCAGCGTAATCACCGTGGTCACAATGATGTCGTTCACCATGGCGACCATCACGATGTCGTTCATCATCACGGCAGCCATTTCGGCAATAGCAATTGGAACTTTGTTGTACCTGCCCACCACGGCGTTCATCAGCATTCCGGATCTTTCTACGTTCAGGGTGACGCTCACTACTACACTCCAACTCCGATCGTCCGCATAGCTCCCACATTAATTCAGTCAGCACAGTTGCATCCAGTTCAAGTTTCCCAACCGGTTCAGCTACAATTCGGCGGTTTTGCACGCATCGAAGATCTTGGTGGGCGGCTCGAAACAGAAGTCAATCGCCTCTGTGTCGATATGTTCTACAACTACCAGCACAACCCGGGTTTCGCTGCGACCTACAAGGAGGCTTATTCGCTGCTTGAATCATCAAAGTACGTGCATGCCAAACAGCACCAAGGCGATCGTGACGCGATCCGACATCATGTCACTCAAATGGACGGATTGTTGCATCATGTACAAAGTGAATTGCAACAGTGGTCCCGCAATCATGTACGCCAAGTGGGATCGGGTGAAATCATCGAGAAATCAAGTGCCGTCGAAGCGATTCTGCATCACCTTTGCTACGACATCGGGATCGAACCACACGGTGACGATGAGCCCGCTCCAGCGCCGGGCCTCGGTGAAGAACAGGCACCTGCTCCCGGTGGCATTATCGGTTCATCGCCGCCTGCGTTCTGATGTGACGGCCTCGTCGCAGCAATGTTTGGCTATCAGTGCTCTTTGTTGACATCCCTTTCAACAAACTTGTTGTTGAATTATCGAGTCTTCAGACTTGGAGATCAAAACGCCGCAGTTTCCTACTGCGTTTTTTCGTAACGTGATTCCGGGATTTGGCCGAAGCAGTGGAAAATCTGACTTTCGAAGGCTCAAACAGCCGTCAGATTGCATCGTCGACATGACGACAATTGCCACTCGGCGAACCTACAAGGGTGACCACGGCCTGCAACAGCTCCAGCTCAGGAGGGCATATCCTGAGTCGGATTTGAGGCAATGGTCCAGGCGTCCGTCCGACACATCGGGTGACGTAGTTGCGGAGCGAATGCTACAGAATCGCCGCGATGCATTCCCTTCGCTCATATGCAGATCCATTCGATTTCTGCAAACTGGTTTTCGCACTAAACTGAAGTGTTGACTGTGATCAGTCTGCTTTTAAAAACGCCGCCACGGAAACATAGGAGGCCTCGACGGCGAGCATACAACCTTTCTCAAGGTCGAGTGTTGATGCTGGACAAAAGACGTTATCCGGCGTTACGGTCGGGACTGGGAAAAACTCATGGGGTTGCTGAATTTCTGCTGTCGGCTGGTGAGTGAAACATCGGCATGGGGCACCGAGGACTTCGTGGATTCAACCATCGGTTGCCAGTTGTGTCAGGCGGTGCGAGGCTGGAACAATGGGCGCTTCTGCGAATTGAACGAACGCATGATGACTCAAGGAGGACGATGGAAATTGAAGGCAAGTTACGGCTGAGCAGTCACAGCACGGAGCTGATAGAGAGTCCGGATGCTGAACTGCCGGAATTGATTCGTGACGCTGGCGGGGCGGCGAGGTTTGCGTTTGAGGAGTTTATCCACGGGCAGATTCGTAATCCGTTTACCCGGAAGGCGTACCTTCACGCCGTGAAGCGGTTCTCGGAATGGTGTGCAGGTCGGCAGCTTGATTTAGTTCGGATCACTCCGGCGGATGTGGGTCGATATCTGGATTCCATGACGGTATCCACACCGACTCGGAAGCTGCATCTGGCCGCGTTGCGACGGTTCTTCGATGAACTGGTGATGCGTCATGTGGTCATTCTCAATCCAGCATTGTCAGTTCGCACAGAACGGCATCAGGCGGTTGAAGGGAAGACACCGGAGATTTCCATCGAGCATGCGCGACGATTGCTGAAGTCTATTGATGTTTCTCACGATGTCGGACGCAGGGACCGAGCGATTATCGGGATTCTGATCTACACTGCAGCTCGTGTTGGTGCTTTGGCGAAACTCAGGCGGATGGACTTCTACAATCTCGGTGACCAATATTGCCTGAGGTTTCATGAAAAGAACGGCAAGGTGCGTGAAATCCCCGTCAGACATGACCTGAGCCTGGCAATCACGGATTATCTGGAGCACAGCGGAATCCAGTATGCCATTCCCGCTTCGTCTCTGTTCCGAACCACGGTTCGAAAGTCGCGGAGACTGACTCAGAATACCATGACTGCTGATGACATGGGCCGCATGATGAAGCGTCGATTGAAGGAAGCGGGCCTTTCCACACGTTTTTCGCCCCATTCCTTTCGGGTGACC
>JAYUVA010000208.1:0-6155 GCA_043754375.1 Candidatus Kuenenia sp.
AACTGTCCGGCTACCGCTGCAAATCGTGTACAGCGGTGATCAGTGAAGAAGGCCGCAAAAAAAACAAGCTCGGCGGAGCCAACGGCAAAGGCATTGCCAAAGCCAAGTGCCCCAAGTGCAGTGGCAAGATGGGTGAAGAATTACTGTACCGCATTAAGAAGTCGCCGGGCTCTGATGCTGCCGGCCACGGTGCTGAAGCGTAAGCTGATGCCGCTGGAAGCGACAATTTCCGTCCGCGAACGGGTGGGACGTACAGAACCAATTGAGTTCACCTCAGTTTCGCTCTAAACGTCCGTTGGTCTCTCACTGAGCCAAAAGGCGCCGACGGTTGATCGTTTGAACCTCGACCGACCCACTCGTGTCTCTGGAATCACGCGGCGCGGCGAGACACAAGTGAGCAAAAAACGTTCAGCACTCTGATTTCAGCGTGGAAACCTGAAAAACGACTGATGTCGTTGGCAAGCGCCGCGTGGTGTGCGTATGCTTCGTTGGCGTGGCTGAGCCTTCTCGCTGATGGATCGGCAACTCTTGATAGTCTCTTTGGATAGGCTCGGAAACGGCAGGTGACTGCGATGTCCAGTTCTGTTCTGGAACGACCGACTTTGGTATTGAACCGCAACTGGCAGCCAGTTGCAGTCTCCACGGTCGCTCGTGCCCTCATCAAAGTTTGGAACGAATCCGCTCGGATTGTCGATCCGTCAAATTTCCAGATTTATGGCTGGGAAGACTGGGCTAACCTTCGTCCGGCCGATGGTGATCCAGTCATCCGGACTCAGTGGCTGACACTGAAAGTCCCTGAAGTCATCACGCTCACGCGCTATGATCGACTTCCGGTCAAGATTGTGGCATTCAGTCGGCGCAATGTGTTCAAACGCGATAGTTTTATGTGCCAGTATTGTGGTTGCAAGCCTGGCAGTGAAGAATTGACGATCGACCATGTGATGCCTCGTTCACGCGGCGGACTTTCCAGTTGGACAAACTGCGTGCTGGCCTGCATCGACTGCAATACACGCAAGGCGAACCGCACCCCGGAACAGGCTCACATGCCACTTCGCGGAACTCCCGTGCGACCGCACTGGAACCCGCTCTACGCACCGCACGGAGTCCGAATCGAAAGCTGGTCCAAGTTCGTGAGCGAAGCCTACTGGAACGTGGAACTGGAAGAAGCCTGATCAAACGCATCGACAACGCGGGCGGCTTCAGGCGAATGGCATCTGATTGAGGAGTGTCGTCTTTCGCTCCGCGAAAGAAACGCCGCTTTTGCAGAGCAAAAGGCGACACTCGACGGCTTCCCGATGGACAACAAGAGCCACCAGCCTACTGCCCCTGGAAAGTACCCGTGTCGGCCATTAAATCTTCCTTGCAAACATCGGAACTGCCACTTTGCTGACGATTGGACCCCTTCTGCTTGATCTACCTGTCGTGCAGGCGGCGATGAGCGGCTACAGCGACTGGCCAATGCGGGCGATTGCGCGGAAGTTGGGTGCGCCGTACACGATTTGTGAGGTGATGACTGATTCATTTGTCAACTCACTGAAAGATCGCGCGAAGACACGACATCATCTGCTGGTCACAGACAGCGATCATCCCGTGGGGGCTCAATTGATGGGATCGGAACCGGACGAGTTTCCGGCAGCGGCGAAAAAGCTGGTTGAGGCTGGCTTCGATGTAATCGATATCAATTTCGGATGCCCGGCTAAGAAGGCATCGGGACGTTGTCGCGGAGGCTATCATCTGGGTCAGCCGGAAGTGGCGATCGAAATTGTGCGGCGAGTTCGCGATGCGGTGCCGTGCGAGACTCCAGTCACAGTGAAGATGCGCCGCGGGCTTGATGAGACTCAACAGAGTCGCGACAACTTTTTCCGCATTGCGGAATCGGCATTCAACCTGGGCGTGGCCGCTGTCACAGTGCATGGTCGCACGGTCGTACAAAAATATGTCGGGGCAAGTCGCTGGGCCTTTCTGAAAGAGGTCCGTCGGCATTTTCCGAATCGTACGATACTGGGCAGTGGAGACCTGTTTACTGCAGTGGATTGCGTGCGGATGCTGCGGGAGACCGGGGTGGACGGCGTCACTGCAGCGCGCGGTTCGATTGGCAATCCGTGGATATTTTCTCAGGCTGCTGCCCTGCTCCGCGGCGAACCAATGCCTCTACCACCGACTGTGCATCAGCAGCGTGAAGTCATCTGCGAGCACTTCCGTCTGGCGGAACACGTTCTTCCACCGGATCAGGTGTCGAAGCAACTTCGCAAGTTCGGCATTCACTACTCCGCATGGCATCCTGCGGCAGACGCCGTCCGTCGTGCATTCATTGCCGTGAAAAATGCCGATGACTGGCATCAGGTCGTTGCACGCCACTACACAATGGACCTGCTCGGTCAGTATCCGAAAGATCCTGGAAATTCTGGACAGGTGATTGTGCCTTGACGGCCATTCGGCAAGGCGACGGTGCCTGACCAGGCATCTCGGACATGAATTCTGTCGGCTGCCAAAGTGTTATTCCTCGGTAACAGTATCACCTTGCACGGTCTCGCTCCCGATATCGGTTGGACCGGTAACTGGGGAATGGCGGCCAATGCGTGGGAAAGGGATTACGTGCAACTGCTTTTCCGGCATCCGAAGAATCCGCGTTGCCGAATGAGTGCCGCGACCTCGGCGGGCACCATTTCTTCCCACGTGTCATCGCCGTCGCTGATTTTCCTGAGCACGTCGCGGGAAAACATCGGCAGATATTTGTCATTGAAATTATTCAATTGCGCGATACAACCTTTATCGACCAGATAACCGTAGAGTTTGCGCAATTGCGGGGCCACTTCAAAATTCTGAACTGCTGTCAGATCTCCGGTGGCGAGGTCGAGTTCCGGATAGATGTAGAGCTTCAGGTCGCCCTTAAACAGACGACCAAACGATTCCAGAATTCCTCCGTCCAGATGCGTGTAATACTTGTCGTTGAAGAGTTCCCGGAGAGTCGGAATCCCCATCGTGATCCCAATTCGTTTTTTGGTATAGCGGGCCAGAAACGCGGCCAGCCGGTAGTATTCAAAGTAGTTTGAGATGAGAACCGTCATTCCCACGGCAGCCAACAGATCCACGCGGGCCAGAAAATCACGGTTGTCCAGTCCCTCTTCGGACAGCAGATTATTCATCGTGATTTCAAGAATCTGCTCGACCGGCTCAGCTGCCATGCCCGGTTCCAGCATGAATTTTTCGTGAGCGCAGCGGAGCATATCGATATTGACATGCGTGACCGGGCGAAAGCTTCCGCGTTGTACCAGAATCGACTTCTTGTAAAGAACTTCCGACGGCTGGAGCATTGTTCCGTCGGCAGCAAACATCGCCGCGTTGCTCAGACCCAGTTGCACCAGCATCAGGCTCATGATGCGATTATCGACCTGCCGCAACGCAATCCCGGAAAACTCGATCATGTCGATTTCAATCCGCTGGATGGTAAGATTGTCCAGGAGCGATTTCAGCAGCCGTTCGGGTTCATGATTCATGAAAAACGCGCCAAACAGCAGATTCACGCCGACGATGCCGAGTGCTTCCTGCTGTAACGCATTGTCCATGTCGAGCATTCGCACATGGATGAGAACCTGGCTGTCCTGATCCCCTGGGTGCGCCTGAAACTTGACGCCCATCCAGCCGTGGCATTCGTTAGTGCCTTTGAAATTGCGAGCTGAAACAGTATCGGCAAACGCAAAAAATGCCGTCCTGTCGCCGCGGGTTTCGCTGAGCTGACTCAGGGTTTGTGCAAATTCATTGTCCAGCATGCTCTGGAGTCGCTGCCGGCAGACGTAACGCTCACAGGGACCGTAGTACGCATCGCTGACAGTCATGTCGTATGCGGAGATGCTCTTTGCGATCGTACCCGACGCTCCGCCTACGCGAAAGAACCAGCGAACAACTTCCTGCCCTGCTCCAATCTCCGCGAATGTGCCGTATCGCCGTGACTCCAGATTGATCTGCAGCGCTTTTTGGTGAGTGTCCAGCAGCTCGGGCGGCGAAGTTTGTCCGTCGATTGACATGAAGTGGTCTCACGAAAACGATTCTTCAGCCTGCAGGAGCTTTGTCAGCCGGACGGGGCGAGGAAAGAGCATCGCGCATCGCCTGGTATTTTTTCTTCAGCGCCAGTTCAAGATTCACAATTCTCTCGCCCGCTCTCAGACGAACATGAAGTTCATCCTGGTCGAACGGCTTGCTTACAAAATCGTCAGCCCCGGCATCCATGCCCGCGACAAAATCATCCTTCTGAGATCGCGCGGTGAGAAGAATGGTGTAAACGTAATGATCCATAGGATGCTGACGGATTCTCCGGATCAGGTCCAGCCCGTCAAGTTCCGGCATCATCCAGTCGCTGATGACCATCTGGAACTCCTCCTGCTCAAACATCCGCCATGCCTCCGCGCCGTTGGTCGTCACGGCAACATCATACCCCCATTTTTGAAGATAGTTCTGCAGTAACCGACGGGAGACCGGATCATCGTCCGCAACCAGGACCTTCATTCGTGTACTCCACCGCACTCTTCGCTGATCACAACCAAAATTGCAACGACACTGCACACGCAACAGCCGGGTTGTCCAATATATCCTGTACGTCAATGTGACGCCGCTATTCGGCTCAAATTTCCTGGCAAATTCACATTGCCGTTGTTCACCCCGACATTTCAGAGTTGCGGACAAGCGGCAGACCTGAACTTCCGGACGAAGTCTTGCCAATGCAGCGCAGTCAGCGCCCAGGCCCACAGTCGATAAATCAAAATGTCTGCAATTGCGCCGACATTGTGCCCCGTGTCTCCGACGCGGGATCCTTCGGAGTCTCGGCGAATCAGTTTGTCGTCGGATGAGCCGACGAAACCTCGCCGACCTGTCAGCCCGCCAGGCAACTCGCACCGGCGCAGGATTTCTCTGCGGCGACTCGGAACCCATCCTTGCTAATCGTTGCCGGAACATACGACCACGCACCATGCCAGTCCGGATCGAGCAGTGCTTTGAGACCAATGTTGCCGGCGGCATTCAGGTCGGCCTGAATTTCAGGAGGCCCCTTGCGATCAGACGGAAGATTTTCAAGATCGGCACGGACAAAGATTTCTCCGCCACGTCGCCGGATGCGCGTAAAGCGATTCGCAGCCTGTTCCGGTGATAGTGTTGTTGGTTTCAGCAGATGATCGTACAGATCAAGGACGTAGCGGTCCCATGCTTTGCCCGAACCGCCTTGCGCAGCGCGGCAGTCATGTCGTCGGCATTTTCCGGAAGTTCGACTCCCACCAGTCGCGGAGCGATGTGGCGTTGCCAGGAATCTCTGGCGAAGTCGTCATGCCAACGGGTCCATTTTGTCAGCTCGTGCCAGCGGTCCAGCAAGTCGGCAAGGTGTTCCACTAACTTGTCGCCAACGAGAGATGTTGGAGCGTTGTTCCCGATTCACCACGACGCCCGACGGAGTCCGTAACGGAAGCAGAAATGGTTTCGGCAGATCATGCGAAAAATTGCAGGTCGCGAACGGCTGGCCGTCGATGATAATTTCCAGAGTGGAATCCGTCTTCGAAAACTCCACCTTATCTGCCGCGTCGGCGTTCGGTTGCATCGCAGCAAGTGTGAGGATCAGCATGAAGGGAATCAGGTTCGCGGATGACCAGAATCGCATGGCGGGGCGTTCTTGTGCGAAGTGGAGAGCGGTGGCTCAGTGCGTGATTATGTTACACAGGATGCGGCCAGGAATAAAACGTGCTGCAGCGTGCAATGTTCTCAGTCGCTCCGCCGACTGAGATTCCTGACAACCAGCGTCGTCATCTCATCATCGGCGACTTATACGGCATGCGGTTGAGGATAGCACAATCGTTTAACCGCGTGGGCAACGCCCCGCGCTTCGTATTTCAAATTTCAAATACGAAATTTCAAATAGAACAATCGCGGCCCGCTGGGCACGCGGTTAAACGAGCCAATGCCAACCGCGTGCAGTAGATGCCCATCGCCTCACGGTGTTCCGGCATCCGACTGCCTGTCGGACTTCTGGCCAGTGCGGGCGAGGTCGCGACGGTAGCGGCGGATGAGTTCGGAGTATTCGTTGTCCATGACTTCCTTTCCTGCGTCGCTGACGTCCGCATCCAGATCATCGTGCAACCGGCCCCAGACGCGGCGGGTGCCTTTACGGCGTGTGG
>JAYUVA010000209.1:0-3105 GCA_043754375.1 Candidatus Kuenenia sp.
CATCCTCGATGATTTCGGCATCGATGATTTCGGCATCGATGATCGGCACGGACTCATCCACCAGCGATGGAATTCCCTTTGCGCCACCGTGTGTGCGGATTGCCACTCGTGGCGCGAGCTGCACGTTTGCGTGAAACTGAAAGATCACATCCCCAATAGCAACTTCCGCCCCTTGAAACAGTTTGGCGGATTTTTCAACACGTTGACCATTCACCCGCACGCCATTCATGCTGCCCAGATCGCGAATGTAGTATTCCGTATCGACCTGAACGAACACACAATGCATCCGGGAGATCTTGGAGCTGAAATTGATGACGACATCGCAATCCGCACTGCGACCGACCAGCACGACCGCTCGATCAATCACAATTTGCGACCCCGGTCCAGTTGGATGCAACACGGCAACCATTGATGATTTCCGGAAAGTCTTCCCGGCTCCGTTAGCTACGTTCTGATACTTTCAGGGCGATACGAACCAGCGCAGAATTGAACGCAGTCGTGATTCTGCCGCGAATCGACATACCCCGCTACTGATTTTGTCGCCGATCACCAGAAAAAAACAGAATGAGTCTGCCGGACCGGTAAGTACGACTTGGAGACGCCAATATACTGAGCAGGAATCCTGCATCGACAGCGTCAGACCAGATGAGAGTTGGCTATGAACCTTTTTGAAGCAGCGGAACAGCAGAATCGTGACGGTGCTAAACCGCTGGCGGCGCGGATGAGGCCGGTTGTGCTTTCTGAATTCGCCGGGCAGCAGCATATTCTGGCCGACGGGAAACTTCTTCGCCGAATGTTGGAGGCTGACCGCATTGGTTCCATGATCTTCTACGGCCCGCCCGGCACTGGAAAAACAACACTGGCCGAACTGATCGCCAAACAGACTCGTCGCCATTTTGAACGCCTGAACGCCACAACATCGGGAGTTCGAGAGGTCCGGGAAGTCCTGCAAGCCGCTGCCGATCGACTGGCCGCTGACGGGACTCAGACGATCGTCTTTATTGACGAACTGCATCGCTTCAGTCGCAGTCAGCAGGACATTCTGCTGCCTGACGTTGAAAGTGGTACGATTTCACTCATTGGCGCCACGACCGCCAATCCGTTTTTCTCACTGGTCGCACCGCTCATCAGCCGCAGTCAGGTCTTCGAATTCAAGGAACTGGAGAAAACGGATCTGATCACTTTGATGCACCGTGCGTTGAGCGACAGGAAGCGAGGACTCGCGGGTCACGATGTCGTGGTTCACGCAGAGGCTCTCGAATTCATCGCAACGTTGTCGGATGGAGACGGTCGTCGTGCACTCACGGCTTTGGACATTGCAGTGCTGTCTGTTTCACGCACGACAAGAATTGTGGACTCGGAAGTCGCGGAAGAATCCATGCAGCGGCGAGTGCTGCGGTTCGATCCGTCCGGCGACGATCACTACGACGTCGCCAGCGCGTTCATTAAAAGTATCCGCGGCAGCGATCCGGACGCCGCACTGTACTGGCTGGCTCGAATGCTGGAGTCCGGAGAAGATCCGCGATTCATCGCACGGCGTCTGGTGATCGCTGCCTCCGAAGACATTGGAAACGCTGACCCGATGGGTTTACTGATAGCCACGGCCGCATGGCAGGCCACAGAAACGATCGGCATGCCCGAATGCCGAATCAATCTCGCGCAGGCGACCACCTATCTGGCCTGCGCTTCGAAGTCGAACGCATCGTATGCCGCGATTGATGCGGCGATTACCGACGTGCGGAAAAACACGCTGGTCCCGGTCCCGATGCATCTCCGCGACGGGCATTATGCCGGTTCCGAGCGACTGGGACACGGCGTCGGGTATGAGTATGCTCATGATTCCGCAGACGGCTGGGTGAATCAGGATTACATGGGGGTCGATCGACAGTACTATCATCCTGTGGATCGAGGAAAAGAATCAGAGTTTCGGCAGCGTCTGATTGAACTTCGCGAACGCCGTAAACCTGGAGACGTTTGAATTCGCTGGTCGGCATCAGCCGCGTCTGCATGGGTGTTCAATATCCGACCGACGTGCTGGCCGGCTGGTCGATTGGTTTGTTGTGGACATGGCTGGCATTCCTGGTTCGTGGGCGATTGCGAGATGGGGTATGACGCGAGGTCAGATTCATGGATTGTAAATCGCAGTTGTCGCTGCGATTCCTGTAGCTTGGACATTCATGTCCGAGATATTGGCCATGCGACGGACATGAATGTCCATCCTACATTTGGCCATGCGACGGACATGAATGTCCATCCTACATTCGGCCATGCGACGGACATGAATGTCCATCCTACATTCGGTCGGTCACCGTTGAATTGCGAAGCTGCGAACTCGGGTTTCCGCGAACTGCAGAATTCGGGAGGCTGTGGGTGCGGCAACTGTCCCGCCGTAATGAACGCCCGGCATGGTGGGTTCATCGACCATCACGAGCACCAGCACTTCCGGATTTTCAGGAGTCGTCCCGCACACAAACGACACCACCCAGGCTTTGTCTGAATAGGTTCCCGTGAGCAGATCCAGTTTCTGGGCAGTCCCGGTCTTTCCAAACATAGACAGGCCGGGGATTCTTGCCGATTTGCCGGTCCCGCGTTCGACAACCTGCTTCATCGGCTGCTGAACCAGCCAATCCGCAATGTCAGAATCCAGCACCGCTGACTGCACATCGGCTCCTGGTTCGACGATCTGTGAGCCTGAGACAGAATCCCGTTCAGCACGGTCGGGTCTTTTCAGCAGATGAGGTCTGACAAGTCGTCCGCCGTTTGCGAGCGCGGCGTGAGCGGTGATCAACTGCAGTGGAGTGACGGCGAGTTCCTGCCCCATCGGGATGGACCCCAGCGAATACACATTCCACTGCGTTACAGGTCGCAACAGCCCGGAGAGTTCGCCCGGGAGTTCGATGCCCGTCCGGCGTCCGAAGCCAAACGCGCGAGTTGCTTCATAGAGTGACTCAATGCCGATCCGCTCGCCAATTTTCGCCATACCGATGTTGCTCGATTTCACCAGCACGTCTTCGACACTCAATGCGCCGTAGGAATGATGGTCGTGCAGGATGCGTGGCCCCATCCGATACACGCCGAAACTGCAATCGATCGTTTCATCGAATG
>JAYUVA010000210.1:0-3042 GCA_043754375.1 Candidatus Kuenenia sp.
GCTGATCGAGGAGGTTACCAAGGCCGAGCCGGACACGGTGCTTCCCGGACTAGCCTCGACGGCGTCGTTTCATGCCGGCTCGCTCGTCATCTGGCAAGACGCGAAAAACTTCGTGCGCTTCGACCGCACGGACATGAACAAAGACGGCCGAGCCACGACCGCCTGCTACCTGCACATCTTCGAGGGCGGAGAGCGGACCGCTTCGCTGGCCCCGGCGGTCCCTGACCGCCCAACGCATTTGCGCCTCACCCGCAAAGGGGATCGCGTCACCGCCGCGTATAGCCAGGACGGCGCGAAAACGTGGACCAGCCTGGCGGAGCAGAAGGCTGCCCTGCCCGGCAAACTGAAGGCTGGTGTCTCGGCCCTCAACAGCACCAGTCGTGAGAACGTGGTTCGCTTCGCGGACCTCAACGTAGGGAAGTGAGACATGACGCTGATCCTAGGTTGTTCAAGCCGAACCAACAAACGCACGACCGATATGAAACTGGTGCAGGCCGCCTTGAAACGCAACCGGATTGTGGCATTGCTTGGCCCACGTCAGAGTGGCAAAACGACGCTGGCCCGGCAGTTTGTGGCGGCCAATTCGCTCAATTATTTCGATCTGGAAGATCCGCTCAGTCTCGCTCGGCTATCTGAGCCAGCCACCTCCCTGCGACCTCTCACAGGGTTGGTTGTGATCGACGAAGTTCAGCGACGCCCCGATCTGTTTCCGCTGCTGCGGGTGCTGGCCAGAAACGTCGAAGCCGTGCCACTGTCGCAACTGGTGAATGCGAGGTGAGCCTCGCCGGCCCATGCGTCGTTTCGTGCCGCTTCAAAGTCGCCCTCACCGCTCCTGGGTTGTGTCTTCGTCAGGTACTCGGTTCATCGAAAAATGAACTATCGGATCAAATATCGTTTGGCATCGTTGACGGTTTTCGGGTCGCGTACTTCGAGTAGTTTCATGTTGGCTTCGGCTTTGACGGCGTCTTCTGTTGAGGTACGTGTGCCATCTGCGTCGGGTTCATTTTTTTCCTGACTGCAATAATACAGGTATCTGACGATGGCGCGTCGGATGGCAGGGATGTCGTAGTTTTCATCGCCGTACATGGTCATCAGGCGATCCTGAATCGACCAGTCCTTCCAGCGTGCAAGATCCGTGATCACGAGGTCGGCCATTTCTTTGCGTTCGAGCAGCAAATGCATCGATTGCTTCAGGCGGTCTTTTGGTAAACGGTCTGGTTCATATGTCCACATAAACCGCAGTGCCTGCATGACTGCGTAGGTTTCGCTGAACGGCAATGTGATTTCTTTGCCGTCTTTACTGATTGCGGTCTTGCTCAGAATCTTGACTTCTTCCAGCTTCTTCAATCCTTCTTCGCCGCAGATCATCATGTAACCGGCCATAACCCCTTCGATCCCCAGTCGAAAGTCCGCGTCCAGCGTCACAATCTTTTTCTCCAGAATCGCCGCATCTTCAGGACGGCCGCAGATTCCCGCTAACATGCCATAGAAGCCCGTTCGAGTCACGGGAGTCTTCGGATCCTGCAACCAGCCCAGGATTTTTTCCCGAGGCAGGTGATCCTTGAGCGGCACGATCACTTCATACGGAGCGGACGCGAATTCGGCAAACGCATCGTTTGAAACCAGCAGATCCGGATGTTCAAAGTAGTCCAGAAAATACTGCAGTCGTTCAGTTTGAGCTTTAGCGTCCTTCACACCCGGTGGCATCTTTGAAAGATACGTCCACGAAGCTTCCGTCACTTCCGACGGCACATGCCAGTCTTCAAGTCGGTCGTCCGGTCCCATCAGCGTGTAAGTACTGGTGTCGCTGCCGGCGATGTACTGCGGCATGACGACAATCTGACCTTTTTGGAAACGATCGCCCTTGGAAAAGGCGACGTCCAGGATTTCAAACTTTGACGAACCGCCACGCAGGCTCACGGGCTTTTCACCCTCCAGCCATTTTCCGCGAAGCATGTGGTCGCACTGCCCGATCTGTTCGGACATCATCAGGGCAGGGGCGTCGCAGAACGGACAGGCACACCCGGCACCCGCGATGTTTATCGAACCAGTCGCCGCCACCAGGGTCGAAACCAGAACCGTCGAAAGGAGTACAATTCTCATAGCCAGTGTCCTGAATTCAAAGTTCCAAACTACGTAAGGCCTCATACGCATTTTACCCGGACAAGGCCCATTTGGCTGCTGAAACCTCTGCCGAACTCTGTCTTCTCAGTATTTTTGCCGGATTACAGACTTTGGACTGCGGTCGCTGGTAAGTAGGATGGACATTCATGCCCAAGCCCCGGGAATCACACTCGACTCAGAGAGTCAAGCTACAGAAATTCATCGTCCATGCCGACTGCCAATCGTTATCAGATGCCCGACCTGTCGGTCCAGCTCACCGATGAACTCATCATGCAGCATATCGAACGCGGCAGTCGCGTCATCGACCTTGGCTGCGGCGACGGTCGGCTCATGCAGCGTCTGCAGGATGAGTTGGGCTGCACGGCAATGGGCGTCGAAGTCGAACACGCCAATATCGTTTCGGTCATCGAACGTGGGCTTCCGGCGATTGAAGCTGACCTCAACGAAGGGCTGGTCGATGTCCCGAATGATAGTTTCGACTACGCGGTGCTCAGCCAGACATTGCAGCAGGTCCGTCATCCCAAAAAACTCCTGCTGGAAATGCTGCGTGTGGCGCATCGAGCGCTGATCGTCGTGCCGAATTTCGGGCATTGGCGCGTGCGACTGGAAGTGCTGCGGCGCGGCAGAACTCCTATCACGCACGCACTGCCTTACGAATGGTATGAAACGCCGAATGTCCACTTCATGTCGATGAAGGACTTTCGCGACCTCATGGACGGAATCGGCCTGCGAATTGTGAAAGAAAGCCCCATTATTCGCGGGCGCGCCGTCGATCGCCTGATGGGAGCCAATTTGCGGGCGGATAGTGCGTTCTATCTGCTGGAACGCGATCCCGGACGAAACACGGCAAAACCGGCAGAAATTGCCGTTCGCCCCTCCTGACGGCGTTATTCGGGGAAATCGGCAGCTTTCTGGCGT
>JAYUVA010000211.1:0-7930 GCA_043754375.1 Candidatus Kuenenia sp.
ACACTAACGCTCTGAGCCACGACTCCACTCCCGCACATACGAATGACGGGCCGATGTGAGCCACTTTCAGCGGCTGCGTCCGCCGAGCGCGACTTCGGCGTGTTTCCGAAGGCGCGCCAGGATAAGCATACAGATATGAGTAGGCAGACTCTTCGCCGGAAATTGTTCGGCTGCGTGCATGCATCTGCTCTGCAACGGGAAAAGCAGCGTAGGGATCGCACTGTGTCATATTTGGACTCTGGAATTGTTTCGGAGACAGATCAGAAAATGTCAACCAGCGTTATCCAGTAGGTACGCAGCTGCTCTTGACGCACGCTGTTCCACTGGTTTACCCGCAGTTGCGACCCGATTCACCAAAAAAATCGCGTCAGATTCAGGTTCGCCAATTGTTTCGCCGCGATCCCTTCCCAGCGTCAAAATCGTAACCACCGGTCTGTTAAGCCGCAGGACAGACATTACGTCGATGCACCCGCCAGGATTTCTGTGCCGTTCATTTTCGGCTCCGCAAACTTCGCGCCGCAGTGCGCACACAATTCCTGGGTGACAACTCGCTGCCGATGGCACTGGGAACAGCGAACTCGGCTCGGGCAGTAATGCGCCGTCACCATCGCCAGAATTCCCGCAGGATCAAGCAGCAGGCCGATCAACTTCCAGCGGCGATGCTTGTCTGCATCGATTCCAAATCGAATGGCATATCGTTTTCCAACATAGCTCCACATCACGGCCGACAAAATCAGGACTGCTGCGGCAATCAAAAACCATGCCGGACGAGCATGTGTGAGGACCGCAAAAAGGCTGACCCCTGTCGCAAAGTATCGAGTCTCTTCGAAGCCCAGGAATGCCGCGACCGGGGCGAGTGGTGCGATGGCCGCGAAACTGGCGACCTTGCCGGCTTCCCAGGATCCGAGCTCTGTGTTGTTGACCCCCTCCCTGAAAGTACGCGTCTTCTGTGAACTCAGATCAAGCTCAACAATGCATCTCGTGCCGGTCCACGGACCGGCACCACGATCAAACCACGCTGTGTTTCTGTCTGCGTCGTACCCGACGCTCCCATACGCAAATGAATCGACTTCATCGGGAACAGGAATTGTTGCGACGACTTCGCCGGGAATCAGCAATTCAATGTCTTCCAGCTTCCACTCGTAAGTCGTATTGTCGTCGGCAGGTGGCATTCCGAATGGCATCGGCTGAGCAGCGGCGACATCATCACCTGTTGATGCGTCCCCGACCTCTTCCGATTCAGAACTAACTGCCACTGATCCTCCGGACCAGCGTCGTCCGATGGAATGCGACGCGCCAAAGTGGAAATCCACGCTCGCGAAGGACGATATGATACACCACAAAGTAGAAGCCAAACGACGCGACGCCGGACAGGATTGATGGCAAGACCATCCGCCATTCGAACGGATAATGCCGGTATCCGACCCCCATGGCCCACAGTGTCGCGGTCAGCAGCGGAAGCCCAATCACGATCGCATAAATTACGAGTGCTGCCGTAGTCTTTGCGCGAAAGATCGCCCCGCCCGACATGCCGCGGTGAATCAGGAACGCCCAACGATCGCGCCACAGTTCCGGAATGGTCTGCAGGCAGGCCAACACGACCGCCGCGATGCTCCCCATCACGCTGAACGTCAACGGCAGTTCGTCCGCGAACAAATGCAGATTGAGTCGGTTCGTGAACTCTGAGTTCATGAGGACGACAATGGCCGCGGCGGAAGCGATCAGGAGCAAAAGTCCCCACAATCCGTTTTCTCTGAGTTCTTTCCAGATCATTGATTTCATCGGAAGCCTCGTTAAAACATGCTCTGATGGACAACTCCCTGACACAGGCTCCCCAGCTGGGTTTGCCGGTCTGTTGATCTTGTGCGTCATCAGGACCAGGAATTTGGGAAGTCTGGAGGCCGGACCAAGCGTAGCGCCGTTCCGGCAATTGCCAGACACCTGCCGGAACGGCGCTGCGCTTGGTCCGGCCTACCCAAAAAAACAGGCATTGACGTCGCACTAATCTGCAGCGTCGGCAACTTCGTTTACTCCAGAGCCGCAGGCGACGGCAACCGTTTCTCTTTCCGCAGTTGGAGCACCAACGGCTTTCAACAGCGATCCTGTTCCTCCGCGAACCGTCAGGTAGTCGATCACCGCCTGCTGAAACCCTGCCTCCGTTTGTTCCGCACGATTCGCGCCGATCGACGCAATGACTGCCGCAGTCGCGTCGTCCGAATTCGCTACCGTCAATTGAATCTGGTTGTCGATATACCGCGTGTGAATCAATCCGGGGATCTCCGGCAGACGGTCCGGAAACCGATCGAATGTCAGTCGCCACACAGAAACGCGACTGCAAAATTCGTCAACCGACGCCTGGACTCGCAGGACCCCCTGATCAATGATCGCCACATGATCTGCCACGCGTTCCACATCGTCCAACAGATGGGAACTGAACAGAATCGTGCGGTCGCGATGTTGAGTCACCGCCAGCATTGCTTCAACCAACGCTCGACGAGCCACCGGATCAAGTCCCAGAGCCGGATCATCCAGCACCAGCAGTTCCGGTTCCGGTGCCAACGTCAGCGCCAGACACAATCCGGCTCGTTCACCACGCGACAGGCTCCCGACTTTGGATTCCGTGTTCAGTCCAAGGTGATCGACAATGCCGTCGAAGACGTTCTGGTTCCATTTTGGAAACGTGCCGGCCTGAAATGCGGCCGCTTCGCGAAGTTTCATCCAGTGGTATGCGAAATGACTCTCGCTCAGATAACCAACCCGAGCCCGAATTTCCGGTGTCAGCTGCCGACTGTCGCAGCCCAGGACCATTGCTTCACCACGAGTTGGCGGAACCAGTCCCAGCAACATTCGAATGGCGGTGGTCTTGCCCGATCCATTCCGACCGATCAGGGCCGTGACGCTGCCCCGCAGAACGGTGAGGTTGACCTGATTCACGGCCACCTTCTGCCCGTATACTCGCGTCAAGCCATGCGTTTGAATGACGGTGTCTGACATCAATCATGCCTTTCTTTTCTCTTTGGTCTCTTTGGGACAACCATTCAGGTTCTTTGCAACGGCCTCCAGCAATTCTTCGTGACTGAAATCCAGCAACACCGCTTCACTGGTGAGTGCCGCGATTGCAACATCGAGCCGTCGCTTGCGTTCGGCAGTGGAATAGACATTGCGACGCTTCGCCACAAATGCCCCAAGACCGTGTCGCGATTCCAGCACTCCATCGCGCACGAGTTCATTGAACGCCTTGGCAACCGTGTTGTGATTCACCAACAATCGTTCGGCCAGCACCCGAACACTGGGAAGCTGATCCCCGATCGCCAGATCACCGCACGCAATGGCGCGACGTACCTGATCAACGATCTGCCGATAGATCGGAACGTTGCTGCCGGTCGATATCACCACGTCGAACACCATACAAATCATCCTACGCGCTATGTGTACGAGTACACATAGTACACACACGGCACTTCACGTCAAGTGAGTTTTCGCGACATTTGAAAAACCGCCAAAGAATGTTGGACGACGCTCTGGCGAAACAGGCAGGCTTCTTTGAATCGGCACTGCAGCATGACTCGAGGCGCGCACTAAAGTACTGCACGGCGATCAAGGCGGAGCGTATGCCGCCGACATGCTTGCCGTTCGCCAGTCGCTTATGTGATCCCCAGCGCTGATTTCAGGCAGTTATCCACACTTGTCATCAAAGGGTCGGAGAGTGAACCGATGACCTGCCGCACATCCGATTGAGCGATCGTGTGCAGACGATTACAACGTACGGCTGAGTTCATGCTTAAACCCGTCGCTGCACCATCAGCTGTCGAGATGTCGATCAATAACTGATCGGGCTGATGGACGCCGGAGAGATTCGAAGTGATCGCCGCGATGATCGTCTCACGGATCGCGGAATTCAGCACGTTGTTCTGGACGATCAAGGCTGGCCGGCGCTTGTATCCCCGTGCTCCGACGTAAGCCACATCAACAATGACAACATCGCCTCGTTTCATGGAATTTCATCGTAAATGGCCATCTCTGGCTCGTCCCAGCCATTCCCTTCCGAAGAACGAGCGAGAGCAATCCGCATCTCTTCGTGAGTCCAGTCCTCCCCGATGATTCTGGAAACTCGCTCAAATATATCTGAGCGCAGAACAACGCAATCAATACCGTCAACGGTCAATCGAACGTTGCCGCAGTTGACGAGAGCTTCATGTTGTGCGTGAGTCAGATTCATGACTGCATTCTTGCAAGGGGTACATCAAATGGCAAGACCGGAATCAACCGATCCTGCTTCAAACTTCAGATCGACTCGTCGAATTCTCATACAATCCGCTCCTCCCAAATGAACGTCATCGTTCACTCGGTTTCAAGCAATTGGCCAGCTTTGGCATCGCTGGAAAACTGCTGAAACGTTTCCAGCCATGACGCCGTAATGGCTTCCGCCAGCGTCGGTGGTTTGGCGGCGCGCAACTGCGCGGCGGGAGCGCCCCAGTAAAAACTGATCCACCCGTCGGCAATGTTCGACGATTTGCGGACGAATTCGATCAACTCGTCTTCGCCGCACGACATTGGAAACATTTCCTCGATCACGATTGGCTTGCCGACGTCATACGCCTTCAATGCCGTCAGCGCTTTATCGACTTCGCCTTCTTTTGGATAGAAGTGAACGGCAACGAAGTCCAGACGCTGGCCGACACTCGGTGCATAGAAGTCCGGCTTTCCGCCTCCAAATACAAACACCCACGGAATGATACCGACCGTGACCATGTGACGTTCGTCATGTTTACGAATGGCATCCACCATTGTGTTGACCCACGCCTCGGCAACCTGCTCGCGCGTGCGATCCTTCAGTTCCAGGGCCAGGCGTTGCACAAAGTATTTTCCTGCGAGTTCGCCAGCCAGCCAGTCGGACTCCGGCTCCTTACCGGGAAGTATTGGCTCATTCATCAGGTCGTAGCAAAAGATCGCCGGGCTGTTTTTGCATGTTCGGGCGATGGCTTCCCAGAAAACGGCCTGCGCTTTCCAGCGATCCTGTTCGTTCAATTTGTCATACCACGCAGGAATGTTCTGCTTGTGGTAACAGGCCAGGCCTGTCACATCGAGATACAGTCCCTCGTCCTCGGCAAGCTGTACCAGCTTCGCAAGCTGCGTCAGCGCCGCAGCGTTCGGCGTATCGGGTGCGTCCAGAAACTTGCCAATTTGCAGATGGATGCGTACGCAGTTGGCACCCAGTGCCTTGATTTCGCCAAAGTCCTCAACCACGGTGGGCCATTCGTCGATCCAATACTCGTCCAACAACCGCCCGGCTTGATCGTGGTCGTAGTTCACGCCCCAGACGATGAACCGTTCAGCGGACTCACCGTGGACAAAATGCGTCCTGTCATCGCTCACCCGAATATGATCGAGCGGCTGCGCCGAAGCCATCACAGGCAGAACCAATGTCGCGATCCACGAGAACAGACGGAGGGTCGAGCCGACAGGAGTGTGTTGTTGCAGGGTCACGCGAACGATTGTTGAATCTCCGTTGCCTGATCGTTCCAGGTTTAGACCAGCGCAGCCTCGTGAGTGACCTTCGCCGCACGGGTATTGAACGATTTATGGTCGAGCAGACACTTCCACAAATGTGCTTGAAGAATGAGGCAAGGGAATGAGCAGCCCCTCTTCTTTGAGACCCTCAAGGTGAAACTCGATGGCCTCTTGAATAAGCTGCACGGCCTCATGTTGCGTCTCACCTACAGCAACGCAACCCGGAAGGTCTGGTACATACGCACCGTAGCTCGTCGGACCTTGCTCCAGGACGACCATGTATCGCATGATTATTACTCCTTGAGTCCAGCCTGTTTAAGAACGCTGTTGAGCGTTCCCGGCGGGACATCAACGTTGGGCTTGCCTGCAACCGTGACAGTGCCCGTTTTGCTTTGGTGGTGGAATTGACGGTGGCTGCCCTTTTGGCGTACTTGCCGCCAACCGTCGGACTCTATGAGGGAGATCAGTTCTTTGACTTTCATTTGTTCAGAATGTCAGAGCCCCTTTCTTCGTGCCTGCCGAATTGCGCCCCATGCGGCAGCACGGACGCGGAAGTATCAATTGTGCGTGATCCTTTTCCGTTCCATGAATTCCGTGACGCTTTCGGATTCGATGAGATTCAAAGCACCAGTCTATCGAGCGATCCTGTGTTTGTCACCTGGTTTTTCAATGCTACAAGAATACCGTTTCATGCGTGATCTGAGAGAAAGCGTACGTTACAATCGGAGAACCCGAGACCACTCCCTCCCGATCTGATTCCCTCCCTGAGATATTTTCGCTGGATATTGACATGCGATTGTTCTTTTCCGCGTTGCTGTTTCTTGGGTCCTTCTGCGCGTCAGCGACGTCTGTCAGGGCTCAGAAAGTTGATTTCAATCGGGACGTAAGACCGATTATTTCCAACCATTGCCTGGCCTGCCACGGTCCCGATGATGCAAAGCGGGAAGCCGGGCTGCGACTGGATGACCCTGACGTTGCGACAACGATTCTGGAATCCGGTCACGCGGCGATCGTTGCCGGCAATGCCGGTACGAGTGAACTCATCACGCGCATCACCAGTGAAGACGAATCCGTGCGCATGCCACCTGCAGAATTCAGTAAGCCGCTCACGCCGTCAGAAATCGCAACTCTGAAGCGCTGGGTGGAACAGGGAGGACAGTACGCAAGGCACTGGGCCTACGTGCAACCCATCCGCGCCGAACTCCCGGTCGCCCGTGCTCCGGTTGCGAACTGGCCGAAAAACGCCATCGACAATTTTGCCCTGCACAAGATGCTGGAACTGGGCCTGAAACCAACCGAACCGGCAGACGCGCGAGCGCTGGTCCGGCGTCTGTTTCTCGATCTCATCGGACTCCCTCCAACGATTGACGAATGTGATGCATGGGTACAGCGACTGGAAGCAGGTGCGAAGCCCGACACGACCTCTGCGATCGATGAGGTCGCCTATTTGCAACTCGTGGATCATCTGTTTCAACGACCGGAATTCGGCGAACACTGGGCGCGCAAGTGGCTGGACCTCGCTCGCTATGCCGACTCCGCCGGCTACGCCGACGATCCTGCACGCAAGATCTGGCCGTGGCGCGACTGGGTCATTCGAGCGATCAACAGCAACATGCCGTTTGATCAGTTTACGATCGAGCAACTGGCAGGCGACATGCTGCCAAATGCAAATGACGACCAGGTAATGGCCACTGCGTTTCACCGCAATACGATGACAAACAATGAAGGCGGCACGCAGGATGAAGAGTTTCGCAACGTCGCCGTGGTCGATCGAGTCAACACAACGATGGCCGTCTGGATGGGCACAACCATCGCGTGTGCTCAGTGTCACAGTCACAAGTACGACCCACTCACGCAGGACGAATTCTTTCAACTCTTCGCGATTCTGAACAATACGCAGGATGCCGACCGCGGTGATGAATCGCCGCTGCTCGAGTTCTACACGCCAGAACAGAAGGAACGACGATCCGTTATCGAAAACCGCCTCGCAGTACTCAATCAGACTCTCGCCAGCCCGACCGACGCGATCACAGCGTCGCAGCTTCAATGGGAGCAGCGCGTGCAGTCTCATCCGACGTGGGCCGGGATGAAGCCAGCGCTTGTCAATCGTGCTTCAGGCGGTGAAGCGATCATTGCAGACGATGGCGCGATTTTCATCGCGACGGCTGCTGAGAAAGATGTGTATACGGTTGAAATTCCGATCGATCCGGCAAATGTCACCGATAAGAGTATCGCTGCAATTCGACTGGAAACTCTGCCCTTGCCGGCATTGCCAGGCGGTGGCGCAGGGCATGGCGGTGGCAACTTTGTCATCACGGAGCTAAAGGCTCAGATTATCCCCGCAGGTCAATCAGCCCCGACCGCACGGATTGTGCGAATTGAGATTCCGGGGCCACAGAAAATCCTGTCACTCGCAGAG
>JAYUVA010000212.1:0-6792 GCA_043754375.1 Candidatus Kuenenia sp.
AACAGTTCCGGTGGTATGTCAGACATCCGTGTCATGAACGTGATGTCTCAGATTCTCAATTTCCTGTACAGACCAATCCCGACCCGTGAACGGTTACCCGGTAACACGAATGCGGCGCGGCGACCTTCGTTGATCGTATTTGCCGCAGCGTTGTTTTACGTGCTGAGCACCTTTGTGCTGATCGTCATGATGCTCCGCCACGACTGGCGCGACCTCATCCGCACTGCGACGACTCTGAGTTGCGGCGTTCTCGTCTGGCTGTTAATGACGGCCTGTCGCGGCGGGAAGCGTTAGCTCGCTGGCAGGGCACTCAGGCGCGTTCTCTCATGAACCGCAGCATCAGCCGTCACGCATTAGCGGGCTGCTGATTCATAGCGGGATCAGCTTTCAGGCTGTCATCGCTGCTAGGGACGTATAGCGTTTTCTCCAATCGATGCCGGGCTGGAATCCTGACGCATTTGGAGTTCAGAATCTGCAAGTTCAATTAACGCCGAGCGGCAAGGGACGTTGTTTGCGCACGAAACGCAGAGGGTGTCATGCCGGTGGCGGACCGGAAGGCACGGGTGAAGGCGCTGTGGTCGTAGAAACCACAGGCGTGGGCGATCTCAGCCACGGAACAATCCGGATCGCGAAGCATCCTCGACGCCGCTGCAATCCTTGACTTGGTGATGAACTGGCGGGGCGTCAGTCCGAAGAGTCGTTTCATGAGACGAGCCAGTCGTTGCGACGGAAGCTTTGAGCGGCGTGCAAGCCAGGCAGGTGTCACTTCCGCCGAGAGGCTCTGTTCGAATTCTCCGAGGGCACTTGCGAAATCAGTGGGAATCTCGTCCTGCTCAACGGGTATTCGGATGTCGCGGGAAAATCCTATCAGCCCCACGACGGTACCGTCTGAATCCAGAATCGGGAGCTTCGTTGTCAGGCACCATACCGGGTCGTTTGGACGATGCCATTGCATTTCGAGGTGGTCAACCAACGGTCGTCCTGTTCGCAAAACTCTTTGATCCTGCTCTGTGGGAATTCTGCCAAAGTCGCCGAGGCAGATGTCGCGCGGACATTTCCCGATGACCTGCGACTTGCTTTTCAATCCGTGGCGCGCAACCAGCGATTCGTTTACGGCGACGTATCGTCCCGCTGAGTCCTTGAGGAAGAACGCGACATCCGGTGAAAGGTCAAACAGCTTTTCCAACAGAGCGACTTCCACAGGCGCAACGTGCGAATTCATCGCAGATCTTATGTGGTTTGTGCGCGGTTTCATGCTGCGACGCGATTCTGGTCCAAGAAAGTGGTGGTCGCTGAAGCTATAGTGGTGAGCGATGAAGCGATAAACGAAATCCGACGATGGATCATTATAGTCGAATAATCACATGAATACCTGCATTGCCATTATCTGCCTGAATTTCGTCGCGGGAGTGAATCTGGTCTATGCCGACGAGCCATCCACAGCGGCCGGGCGCCAGACGAAGACTGTCGAAGGCTGGACGCTGCTCATCAGTGACGAGTTGCTGGCGCAGGACAAGGCCGCGACCCAGCGGGCGTTGGAGCTTTTGACAGCGCAGCTTCAAGAGATCACCCGCGTTGTTCCCGCGTCGGCCGTGACGGAACTGCAGAAAGTACCGCTCTGGTTTTCTCCCGAATATCCCGGCGTGCAGCCGCGTGCAGAGTATCATCCAGGTGCCGACTGGTTGCGCGACAACAATCGTGACCCGGCGATGGCGAAGGCGGTCGAATTCACGGACATCCGGGATTTCGAGCGCGAGACCAAGCGGATGCCGAATTTCACGCTCCACGAACTGGCTCATGCGTATCACGACCGAGTCCTCCTGAAGGGCTTCGGGGACGAAGAGCTTAAAGCTGCTTTCGAGAAAGCGACAGCGAAGGGTCTCTACGAGCATGTCGAACAACGTTTGGGCGACGGGCGCTCGGACAACGTCCGCGCCTATGCAATGACGAATCCGATGGAGTATTTTGCCGAGTGCAGCGAAGCGTTCTTCTCCACGAACGACTTCTTCCCTTTCAATCGCGAGCAACTTGCCAAGCACGATCCCGAGATATTCGTCCTGTTGAAAACTCTCTGGGGCGAGCCTGTTGAACCGTCGCTGCCGGTGAAGGTTTTCATTCTCGCCGGGCAGTCGAATATGGAGGGCGCGGGCATCATCAAAGCCGACCCAAGCCGCAACGACGGCAAAGGCTCGCTGGAGCATCTTGTGAAAGACGACGGGAACGGGGCACGCTTCAGGCCGCTGTTGGATGGCATCGGGTGGCGTACGCGCGATGACGTGTGGATTACTTTTCTCGAGCGCAAAGGCCCCCTCACCGTGGGCTTTGGGGCGCGTGCGGGCGAGACAATCGGGCCGGAACTGGGTTTCGGCTGGGTGATGGGCGACGCGATCGATGAGCCGGTACTGCTTATCAAATGCGCGTGGGGCGGCAAGAGCCTCGCGGTGGATTTCCGTCCGCCGAGTGCGGGCCGGCTACCGTATTCGCTGGGCGAGAAGGGTGACGCTTTGATCGCGGAAGACCCGGCCATCGTCGGCAAGTATTACCGCGAGACATTGACGCTCACGAAGTCCGCGCTCTGCGACATCAGGAACCTCGTGCCGGGAAGCGATGGCAAGTATGTGCTGGCCGGCTTCGGCTGGCACCAGGGCTGGAACGACCGCATCAACGACACGTTCAATGCCGAATACGAAAACAACATGGCGCACTTCATCCGCGACATCCGCACAGACCTCGGCGCACCCGCGCTGCCGTTCGTCATCGCCGAGACGGGCATGACCGGCCCGGAAGAAAAATATCCGCGCGCGTTGTCGCTGATGAAAGCGCAGGCCGCTGTGGCGGAGCATGTGGAGTTCAAAGGCAACGTGGCGTTTGTCGGCACGAAGGCTTTTTGGCGTCCGAAAGAGCAGTCGCCAAGCGGACAGGGTTATCACTGGAACTCGAATGCGGAAACCTACTATCTTATCGGCGAGGCGATGGGCGAAGCGATGATGCGGCTTCTCGCGACGAGGTGATTAATCAGCGGAACCGCATCGCGTCAAAATGTATTCCAACACAAGTCTTGAACCGTACGCGGGCGTCTGCTCCTTTCTATACTCCGCAAGGACAGGTTTGAGTTTTGTGAGCGGCAAGGCGCTGGCTTAATGGCACTTAGTTTGGAAAATGTGAGCCGCAAGGCGCTAGCGGTCTGTTGATTTAGTCTTGTTTTCGAACCGAAACCCATACTAACCCGAAGCGCCAGTGAGGATTTCCGCCTTTTTCGCCTCGCTGGCGCTTCGGGTTGGTATTAAATCAACAGACTGCTAGCGGGTGTGTGTCTGCCGTGTTTTCAGTCGGACACCGGCGGCTAGCGCCTTGCCGCTCAGGTAAACCAAGTTGCTCACGACACCGGAAGGTGCGGACGTGCCCGCCGATGCCAAGATCGAACAGTTCCCGGTGCTCGTGCGGCTGCATCGAGATTTTTTTGACTTTGCTCAGGCAAAACCAAATGGGGAAGATTTGCGGTTCTCGTCGAGTAGTGGCGAGCGGATGGCGTTTCAGATTGAAGAATGGGATGCTGCGAATGGCGTTTCGAGCGTTTGGGTGCGCGTGCCGCTGATCTCAGGGAATACGCGGCAGGAGATCACACTCCATTGGGGAAACGTTAACGCGACCAGCGAGTCTGATGGCCAAGCGGTCTTCAATGAGTCGAACGGATATCTCAGCGTCTGGCACATGAGCGATCCCGTGCGCGACGACGTCGGTTCACTCACGAGCATCGATACCGGTACGACGGCGACGGTCGGCATGATCGGCTCGGCTCGGCTCGGCACTTCGCCGATCTCAAGGGTGTGTTCTGCGGCGACATGATTCCGAACTATCCGACTGGCGCGAGCTCTCACAGCACCGAGGTGTGGTTCCGTCCCGAACGTCCAAACTCCACTCTGATTGCCTGGGGCAATGAGCTTGTCATTACCCACATTTTTCCATGCGCACCCAACCCCAACGGGGTTTTATAACAAAGCCTGGGGTCGCCGTGACAACGGCGCACCCCAGGAAAAACCGCACAAAATCCTCTGAACGCCAACGGGGTTTTACATTGCCAGGACAATTTTTTCGTTTCAGTTTCAGCATCGGAGGTTGTGGAACCCCGTTGGGGTTCGGGGTGATCCCGATCCGTTTACCTGGGGTGCGCCGCAACGCGGCGACCCCAGGCTTTGTTGTGAAACCCTTTCAGGGTTGAAGCACACGATTTCCCTCTTAAAAATCCTTCACGGCGTTGCCCTTGTGGGCTGTGGATATTCGTTTCGCAGGTTCCCAGCGCGTTGCCCTGGCTGTCACATTGTGTGCCTTTGGCATTGAAACACATGGCGTGCCGTTCTGATTGTACGGCCCGGCGAACTGAAATTGCGGCAGTTTGAGAGTCTGTCTGAAATCTGCGATAATCCCGCAGATCTGATTGTTGATTGTCTTTTCGGGAATGATCCTGTGAACAGCAAACGCGCGATTGCTCAGTTACTGCAGCACCTCTCCGGTGTCGGGGTGACGCATGTGCCGCGTGTGGAGTTTCCAAAGCCCGTGAAACCATCATTGAAGGCCGATTCGATGGCACGCCGCAGTGCAAGCACGACCGTGGCCGGAATGAATGCCGCGGATGCCACGAAACCGGGACGGAAGTCGCCGAAAGCGGCGGCGGCTGTCCCTGCACTGCGACGTCCGACCAGCGGATTGCGGTCGATGAAAGACCTCAAGGTCACGGATGCTGATCGTCCGGAAGCACTGGCAGAAGTGCGGGGCCTGCTGCAGCAGACGCTGATTGATTCTCAACAGAAGCACGATGCCCTTTGTGCGTTGGCGGCGATCGTGGCAAAATGTCGGCGGTGCAATGAACTGGCCGCGACTCGAAAGCAGACTGTGTTCGGTGTCGGCGATCCGAATGCACGGATCATGTTTATCGGGGAAGCACCGGGGGCTGATGAGGACGCAAAGGGAGAACCCTTTGTCGGCGAAGCCGGTCAACTGCTCAACAAGATCGTCACGGCCTGCAAGCTGCGGCGCGAAGACATTTATCTTTGCAATGTGCTGCGCTGCCGTCCGCCTGGCAACCGCAACCCATTGCCGCAGGAAACCTCTAATTGTCGTGAATTTCTGGACGCTCAAATCCAGATCGTGCAGCCGGAGTACATTATTTGCTGGGGTGCGGTGGCTGCTCAGAATTTATTGAATGAAACACGCGCGGTGGGCAAACTCCGGCGTCAGTTCTTCACGCACAATGGTGCGAAGGTCATGTGTACGTATCACCCTTCGTATCTGCTCCGCAATCCTTCTGCCAAGAAGGAAGTGTGGGAAGACATGAAGTTCTTTATGCAGGAACTGGGCGTTGAGCTGCAGTAGTAATGTCCATCCTGCATAAAATCGCTCGCAGGCGAGCAGACACTGCTAAAGTCTGTCCTCAGCGGCCCACAGGACTCGACGAGCTTCATCAGCCCGGAGGAAGTGCGGACGAGGGTAGCTTTCGGCTTCGGAAACGGCTTCGCCTGCGTGAATGGTTTGCTTCTTTGGCAGTGTGAATGCTGTGGCTGAACCAGTGAATGCCGCTGGAGTCGTTGGAATCAACTTTGAAGTTGACTCAGTCACCGTCGCAGTTTCGGTCGATTCAGTCTGGCGATTGAGCAGACTGCGGATGACATCACATCGCATCAGCAGTCCGCAGACAAGACCATCCGCATCCACAACGGGAATCGCCGTATTGGCGCAGGAACGAAACAATGGCTGAACGTTTGCGATATTGGCGTCCAGTCGGACAGACTCCGCATGGCGGACGATGATGGACTGAATGGTAACGTCCTGGGAAGGATTCGCGAGTAAGGCTCGAACGATGCTGCTTTCGCAGACGACGCCGGTAAGCCTGCCGCGTTCATCAACGACGGCCATCAGATCACAGTCGCTGATGATCAGCCGCTCGGCGACTTCTCGGAGGGTTGACGTTTCCGGCACGACAAGGCCGTGCCGAATTCTCATCAGATCTCGAACGGAACGCTGCTGCACAGTACACCTCCTGACGCTGTTGGGGGATAGCGAAAAACGCGGGGAGCGTTTTATCAGCGTCAATGCACTTCTGGAAAACTTTGCCGCTGAGGTGCGACCGGTTCGCCATGAGTGTGGAAGTTGGTTTGACCCGGATTCCGATTTAAAGGACGCTGTGTGAGACAACCGTATGTCTCCAAAAAGAATCTGCATCGCCAATTCGTTACAGGCGTTACAAAGTCGGCGTCCTGCCTGCATTCACAGTGGATTTTGCTACAAGAAGTCCTGTTGTTCCTGTCGTATCGGTTGAGATTCACGGCAACGGCAATGGCCTTGGCCGGGACACCAGCGAATTTTCGGGCTTGGTGATATTAGGAACTAATGGCCGAACGGCCCGAAGGATGCCCCGCACTATTGGTTCCTGACCCCTTTACCACGCCCCAATGCGAAGGATCTCTGCGTTGCCTGTCAGTTCGGACGGGACAGAAACAGTCGGCCTGAGTAGCATAGAATATGGCCTGAATGATTCCGGACCTGCAAAGTTTTTGGATTCTCGGGTGCCTGTCGGCAGAGACATATCCGTCCCTGCCATCAATCCTTCCGAAATTAAGGCTCGTGGATCATGACGTCCCAAACGTTGCAGTCGTCCGTGTGGTTCCGTTTGGTCTGTACCCTGATACTGGCCGCTTGCTCGCACCGCGCCGCACATGCGGAGGACCAGCCGGAGCCGGTGAAAGTGCCGGACTCGATTGCTGAATCGCCTGCCGACATGAAGGCATATACCGAACC
>JAYUVA010000213.1:0-3037 GCA_043754375.1 Candidatus Kuenenia sp.
CCGGCCGAAAAGTGCATCCACGCCCACTCATCCAGGAGTGAATCCAGATCTTTTGCATCAGGAAACAATGTCGTCAGTTTCTTCCATGCAGCATCCGCATCGACGAATCGCTTCAGTTTCGCCAGGGATCTTGCCGTCTGTTTTCCGGCATCGAACGCATACACCATCGGAGGCATGGATTCAGCTCCCGCAGGAATCACCGCAGTATCTTTCGTCAGTTGGTCAAACACACTGCCGAACGCGACCGCGATCCTGTCTGTTTCGCCCTGTTCTTCCACGCAACGAGCCTGCATGAAAATCGCCTGGGAGGCGTCTTTTGAATTCGGAAACTCAGCCGCCATTGACGCAAACGATTTCTCTGCCTCAGGATACTTCTGCGATTTGAACTGACTCCATGCAATTCCGGAGAGACCCGCTTCACGTGATTTTGAGTTTTCCGGTCCCGATGCAGCCAACACGAACAACTCCTCTGCAGATTCCGGGGCATTCAATCCCAGGGCAGTTTCAGCAGCCTGCAACACAGCGGTCCACGTCTGTGGCTGATCAGCGTTCGTCGCGGCAAGCGACTTCAGACTGGCAATGGCCTCCGGGAATCTGTTGAGATGACTGAGTGCGACAGCTCGTGTGCCGATGATGTCGGCTTTCTTGATTTCATCTTTCGCAAGCGGCAGAAACTCATCGGCAAACTTCAGCACGTTTTCATACTGTTTGAGTTCAAAACTACTGATCGCTGCCAGCGCCAAAGCCCCTCGCATTTCGGCGAGATCATCGGACTTCAGAACTTCGGTCATCAGTGACGCCTGCTGCACGACCTGATCATGCTTTTTGCTGTCAAATAAGGCTCGCACAAGATAGTAACGACCAACGGCCGCGACGCGATCTGCCGGGTCTGTCATTGTTTCTGTCGTCTGCAGCAGCGTGTCGGTCGCTTTACCGATATCACCTCGGGTCAGGAACAATCGCCCCAGCAGAATCTGTTCGCGCGGTTGCTTTGTGACCTCTGGAAAATCCCTGTTCAGCCGACTGAAGAGGCGTTCAGCACGTTCCGCGTCGTTCAGTTCCAGTCGTAGTTCCGCAGCGTTGAACAGACATTCCGCCGTGCGACCAGACTGTGGCCAGCGATCTGCGATGTCTTCAAACATGTTTGCAGCGAGGTCACGTTCTGTCCCGGTGCGTTCCATCTGCGCCTGCTGAAACAGGATGTCCGCAGCCAGTGGAGAATCTCCTGCTGCTTTGAGAGCTTCGGAAAACTCCTGACGTGATTCTTCCACACGACCAAGATCCCGCAACGACATCGCCGTCATCAGAATCGCCTGCGCAGCTGACGGGGAATCTTTCGGCACGGCGCGAAAACGCTGGAGCGCCGGTTCGAATTCACGCGCTCGATACCACGCCATCCCGGCGCCAAGATTTGCAGACGCGACCTGCGGACTGGTCGGATACGTTGTCCGCAGATCGTCGTAAGTGGCAGCCGCTGCTTTGTACTGTTCTGCCGTAAACTGAATCGCCCCGATCCGGATCATGGCCCGCGGAGCCACCGTGGGATTCTTTTCGGCCACAATCGCGTTGTACTGCTGCAGAGCTTCCGGGATCTGCTGCAGTGCCTCCAGCACGATGCCCAGACTCAATCTCGCATCAACGACAACGGCAGGATTGGTCGTTTCCGACTTCACCAGCGGACTCAGAATCGCTTCGGCCTTTGGCCATTCTTCGGAGATGACAAACGATTCGCCAAGTAATAATTTCGCCCAGTCACCACGACCATGCGACGGATGTTTTTCCAGATATGCGGACAACTGGTCAATCGCCGCAGGATAGTCGCGCAGATAGTAGCTGCATTCCCCGATGCGGTATTGCGCTTCTGCCGCGTTCCTGCTCTCCGGTTCGGCTTGCAGAAACAAGGCGAACTGCTCGCGGGCGGGTGCGTATTTCTCAAGCGAATCAAGCGACAACGCAAAGTACAAACGACCCAGATTGGCTCGCGGGTGTGCGGGGAATTCCTTCAGGAACTTGTCGAACGTACTAACTGCCAATTCGTATCGCTGAGTGCGATACAATCCAACGCCCAGATTGAAATCGTCACCTGCTTTGTCGGCAAATGCGGACGTTGGAGCCAACACACAGGCCAACAGAAATACGATGATCGTTCCTGCAACTCGTCCAAGAGGCAATTGCAGTCGCCGCCCACAATGCGACATTTGGTGTGTCGTCAAAAGTTGTTTTCGCATAATGAGTGGCTGCAATCAGATGTGAATCGGGCTGTCCAGAAACCAAGAGTCTGTCTGAATACCGCTGTTTTTGTGAGCGGCAAGGCGCTAGCCCAATGGTACTTGGTTTACCTCAAAAGTAGCAGGCACACTCCGTGTGCCGTCCGCCAATTCTCGCGTTTTCAAGGGCTACGGCACTTGGAAAGTGCCTGCTACTTTTTAGACCAAGTGCCATTTGCCGCTCACGATCCTGAAGTCTACAACCCCTGCAAATACTTATCGAGATCCGCAAGGTCGCTGGGTTGAGTGTCCTTGAGTAAACCTGCGGGCATCAGCGAATTTCGTTGCAGCACTTTGTTTTCCATGTTGGAGGATTCAATCCGCCAGGTCTTGTGTTCGGCGTCGCGCAGCAAAATACCATCGACGGATTCATAGACGATGAGGCCGGTGTAGACCTTGCCTGCTGTGGTCTCGATCGATGTCGTCTGATACCGGGGTGAAATATCCCTGTTGGGTTCCACGATCGATGCGAACAGATCGCGGCGCGAGAAGCGTTTTGTCACACCCTTCAGATCAGGCCCTAATGCCTGACGTCCGCCGTGGCAGCGGGCACAGGCCAGGCGTTCGAACAGTCGACGTCCGTTGTCGGCATTGCCTGCGTTCCAGTCGATTGCATCAAGACTCAGCAGAACCCGTTGAGCCACATCGGATGTCTGTGGCGGGCGATAGTCCGGATAACGTTCTTCCAGCCAGGTCTGCCAGAACTGCATGGATTCCGGCTGCAGGCGATACCCCTCTTCGCCGAACGCAAACTGATGCGACTGCGATGT
>JAYUVA010000214.1:0-6878 GCA_043754375.1 Candidatus Kuenenia sp.
ATTGACACAGATAGAAATCAACAATCAATCTGTGTTCATCCGCGTCCATCTGTGGTTGATACTGTCATTCTCGAAATGTCGTGAACGGTTACCAATAATTCACTCATTTCATGGATCGTGTTTTGCTTTCTTCGTGCTTTTTGGGTTGTTTCGTGGCTGGAAAAAACGTCCCGATTGCGCGCGTAGGCAAATGAAATCCAGATGCTTCAATCCCAGTGAATAAGCGGGCCATTGATGAACATCCCTTCCACGGCTGCTTCGCACCCAAATCCTCCGCCCATAAAGCGCGTCGCAATAAATCCCGGATCTTTGCTCCATTCCCTCAATGCGTCCTTTCGGTCCAATACTGGATCGTCAATAAAGACTTGCGCCCAACGAGACGGAGATCCAAAGTGCCGATGGGTATTGCTGATTTCAAGGAATTGTGTAACACGGGTGCGAAGGTCTGAACATTGCAATCCAGCGTCGTTCGCTGACAGAAGCCGATTTGAAAGAATGTAGAGCTGCTGACGTCTACTTGCTTTCGGAAGTTCTGCCGGTGACTTCTCTAAATGCTTCACCGCAAGCAAATACGTTGGTAAAAAGTCACTGCCAGCCAACCGTTTTTTTCCTCAATTCACAGATCGCTAACCGAGCGGACCTATCCAGGACAATCTCGTTTGGTGGGCAAGATCGAACCGCTGCGAGTATAGCACCAAAAGGCCACGTAAATTGCCCCGTCGGCAGGATGACTGCCACACCCCGCTCAATCACTTTCTCGCAGCAGACGGCAGCACGGTCCAGCCAATCACAGCCTACGAGATCTGAAGGATGCAACCATGAGCGAATCACGCCGCAAATTTGTGACGATGACGCCTGAGCAGCGCGAACGCTGGGAACGCGACGTAGATGCAATCGAAGAAGAGAAGCCGGAACTGATCCGCTGGGCAAAGCAGGTGATGAAAGAAAAACGCGCGATGCTGGTCCAGGTGACCGATCTGCTGCAGACCGCGCGTGAAGCTAGTGGTCGCACACTGGATCAACTGCAGGAGATTGCCGGTATGAACAAAGCACAGCTCAGCAAGCTCTTTCACGCCGACGGCAACCCGACTTTGTACACGCTGCACCGTGTCGCCGACGCACTTGGCAAGCGGGCTGTTGATTTAATCGTTTAACGGCAAGCCGAAGGCGACAGTCATGGAAAACACCGACGCCTACGGTATTGCCGTTAAACGAGAACGCCACAACCTGCATTAAATGCCCGATATTTCGGTCAAAATGAATCGCCGTCCGATTTTCTTCAATCCACTCACAAACGACGGAAATCAATCTCAGGCATCCTGCAGAGACAGGACCACTCGCTTGCCGCAGGCGGACGCCAACCGCTCCAGGGTTTGAATCGTGGGATTTGTGCCGCCGGATTCACTGAACAGCCGGCTGAGTTGAGCTCTGTCGATGCCAGTGCGCGTCTGCAAGTCGTTCAGGCTGAGGTTTTGCTTTTCCTTTGCTGATCGCAGATCCGCCAGCAACGCGGCAATCATCGCGTCGTGAGCGTCCAGCAATGCCCGACCGCTGGCAATAATTTCGTCTTTCTCGGAATCCAGCTCCGCCTGCAATCTCTTCATGCGATCGCGTTCTGTCGGGGTTAGAACTTTTGTTTTGTGGACGGCTTTCTTTTTCATTGCGAAACCTTACAGATCAGACTTCGTACGCCGTGACGGGAACAATTTCGATCTCGAATTCATCGACCCACTCAAACACGCAGGCTAGTCGTTTGCCGGTCGATGTGGTGCCAAACACGATCGGGAGTCCCGTTCTGCGACTGGCCTGGATGTTCGTCGCGTCCATCAAGACTTCAGTGAATTCGTCTTGAGTGACTCCGTGTTCTGCCAAGTGCTCGATGGCTTCGTCGGTCCAGTGAAAAATGTAGTACGGCATCAATCGACCTTTGGTATTTCACCCCCGCTAAGGCCAGTGATTGTATCGAGTGTTGTTACGCAATACAACAGGCAAACGGGAAATGGTTCGAGCTTGATCGCAGATACCGTCAACGACCAACTCAGGCACAATTCCGGGGAGAAATCGGACAAGAATGTCCAAGGGACAGGAATCGCAGATTCAGTTCTGCTTTTTACGTCTCGGAACTGAAACGCAGGGAAGGCTCGTTGACTTTTGCGGACTTCGCCGCCACCCTGTCAGTTCTCCCGGCGGGCGGGCGGAGGTCTGAGGTTCGGGCTTTTGCCAGCCGCAGGACTTTAAATGTGATGCTGATCGTCCATGCTCTTCCGAATTACGAATCTGCGAACACCGGTGGAAATGTCGGAACAGAGCCTGCCCGCTGAGGTGGCTCGCCGGCTGGAACGGCCGGCGGAAGAGCTCTCGACGCTGAAAATCCTGCGGAAAAGTCTCGACGCCCGCAGCCGACATCGTATGGAGTTTGTCTATTCACTGGCTCTCTCGCTTCCCGACGCCGATTCGATGCCCTTTGCAGACGGCATGGACATCGCGCCATGGTCTCCCCCTGCTTTTGAGGAACCTGAACCTGGCACGCAGCCGCTGCCGCATCGGCCGGTCATTGTCGGATCGGGCCCTGCGGGATTGCTGGCTGGTTATTTCCTGGCACTGCACGGTTATCGTCCGATCATCATCGAACGCGGTCAGGCAGTGCGTGATCGAGTGCCTGCGATTCGCGATTTCGATTCCGGCGGTGCACACGACAACGAAAATAATTATCTGTTCGGCGAAGGTGGTGCCGGGTGTTTCAGCGACGGCAAGCTGACCTGTCGTATTTCCGGACCGGATGCGGACTGGGTGCTGCAGAGTTTCGTCGATTGTGGCGGACGTCCTTCACTCGTTTACGAAAATCGTCCGCATCTTGGCAGCAACAAACTGCCGCTTATTTGTCGCAATTTCCGCCGAAAAATCGAAGCTCTCGGCGGTGAATACAAATTCGGCTGTCGTCTGGAAGGACTGAGATTTCAGAATGGCCAGTTGCAGGGACTGGAAACATCATCCGGCTTTATGGAATCCTCCGTGTGTCTGTTGGCAATCGGTCACAGCGCGCGAGATACGTATGAAATGCTGCTGAAGACCGGATTGCCTCTGAAGCAAAAAGCCTTTCAGCTTGGACTAAGAATTGAACAGCCCCAGGCAACCGTCAATCAGCGGAAGTACGGCGGCGACGCCGATTATCTGACGTTGCTCGGAGCCGCCGATTATTCACTCATCGCGAAAGGTCAGAAGGACTTGTTCACCTTCTGCATGTGTGCCGGGGGAGTTGTGATTCCGAGCGTGTCGGAACCCAACATGTACTGTTCGAATGGCATGAGCAATTCGCGGCACGACACGCCATTTGCAAACAGCGGGCTGGTAGTCACACTCGAACCGCATGAATTTGGCAGCAGTCATCCACTGGCAGGTGTCCATGTTCAGCGGAAGTATGAATCGCTGGCTTTTGAAATGACCGGTGGCAACTATTACGCACCGGTCCAACGTGCGAAGGATTTTCTTGCCGATCGCACGCCGTCACCGACGGAGCAACTTCCTTCCTCGTACGAACGAGGCACACGCGCGAGGAACCTGTCAGCCGTCCTGCCGCCGTCGATTCTGAAAGCGTTGAAATCCGGTCTGCCGATCCTTGATGCTCAATGGCGCGGGGAGTTTCTGCAGGATGCCGTGCTTGTCGGACCTGAAATGCGCGGCAGCTCGCCGGTCCGGATCGATCGCGATCCGGCGACATTTGAAATCCCCGCGTTGCCCGGCATCTATCCTGTCGGCGAAGGCGCTGGTTACGCTGGCGGCATAGTGACCGCCGCCGTTGATGGCCTGCGCGCGGCCCGGAAAATTATTACCAAACACCGGTGTCCGGAGGTCTAATGTAGGATGGACATTCATGTCCGTCGCATGGCCAATATCTCGGACATGAATGTCCAAGCTACTAGCCACTACTCCACGACCATCACACCATTCATCACCATCCAGTGCCCCGGAAAAGTGCAGAGGAACGGATACCGACCGGGCTGCGCGGGTGCCAGGAAATAGATCGTTTGTTTTTCTCTCGGCGGGACAATGTCGGTATGAGCGATGAGCTTGTCAGTCTCGGGGATGTACTGGCGTGCATAGGCTTCCGGATCGGCGATCAGTTGATTGCCCAGCTCACCCACGATTTGCAGCGCACCGGGTTCCACGAGGACCCAATTGTGCGGGACGACATCGGGATTAGAAAGCGTGAAGGCAAGCGGCTCGCCGGCTTTGACAACGAATTCTTTTGTGGCATACGACAGATTCCTGGCGGTCTCAATTTCAATCTCACGCGATCCCTTGATCTTCTGTCGCCACGGATTAGGAATCTGCACAGAGTTGACAGCGAGATCTGTAAGCAGAGGATGGGCGGCGATGATTTTCTCACGCGGTTCGTAGCCAGGGAATTCCTTAAAAGGCTGGTCAAGTTTATGCACGGTGACGAACAGATCGTGCCCGATCCCCGCAGGCGAACATGTGAATGAGTCTTCCTTGTTGACATGCAGCCGCAGGTGCAGTTGATTCACAGGCTGCAATTCCGGAATTTCAAGAAACAAAGAACGCCCGTCAGGAAGTACATGAGCTGACAGGATTGCCAGTGGATCATGGCCAGGAATTCCCGGATGCGTCGTTGAATACTCATTTGAACCGTACGCGCCGCTGTAGCGATAGTTCCAGCACTGAGCGAACTGGCGATGTGCGTCGTCGGCAATGGACCTGTCAATTGGCTCCGCAAAGGTCACACGAATTCCGTTTTCAAACGTATGAAATCCAGTCGGAATCTGAACGGGATCACCCGTGTAACGCACGCGCTGAAAACAGCCGTCGTCGGGCGTATAAGAGCCCCAGCCTGACATACCGGACACATACAACTGACCGTCCTTTGGATTGAAGCGTCCTCGATGTGCGCCGGACCGAAAGTCGCCTGACATCGGCACCACCGCCCCCTGAAGCTGGCCAGCGACTTCGTCTCGCAGCACGACAAACCAGGATCCCGCGCCAAATGAAAAATGGAGCAACTGGTCTTTCAGTGGGCCAAACGAGTCGCTGGCGACGTAAGCTTGTCCACCAGCCGAATTGTCGAGTCCTCGCGGCAGGAAGACCAATGGCAGCTCGGGCGGCTTCCCGTTTTTCGGGCCACGGTAGCCGAAATGTGGCGGATCCGCAGGTGATTGTGTCGTGGCGTTTCGAACTGCGGTCACCATGGAAGCAGGTGTCCACTCGCCTTCAGAGACGGGAAGCGTCACGGTTCCGTCAGGCAGAATACCGAGTCCGTCTGGATTGCGAAATCCTGTGGCGATGACATCGGCCGTTTGACCATCGTCGGAAATGCGAACCAAACCCTGATTGCCGGAGGCCATATAGAAGTTGCCGTCCGAGTCTCGCTGCAAGCCGCAAATGAAATCGTGACCGGCAGGAGATGTCACAAAGGCGTTGCTGAAACATTCGTAAAAGTCGGCTTCACCGTCGTCGTTCAGGTCGGTAAGACGAGTCAACTGATCTCGACACTGCACATAGATCTTTCCGTCGGCAACAACCAGCCCCAAAGCATGATGCAGGCCTGACGCAAATCGTCGCCAGCGAGCCACGCCCGACTTGCCAGTAACAGAATCCAGCCCGGTGACGTGCCACACGTCGCCCTGCATGGTGCAGACCAGCGCACTGCCGTCCGGAAGGAAATCGTGATCGCCACAGAACATCGGAACTTTCCACGGATTGTCGTATGGCAATTCGATCGTATCGACGGCATACGGACGACCGCTGCCGGGAATGATCTTTGTTTTCAGAACCTGCGGCCATTGGGCTGGTCCGCCCGTCACGATTTGTCGCAGCGGATGCTGATCGGCGGGTGCCACATGCTGCACGAACTTACCTTCTTCGACCCAGGGTGAATCAAGATATTCGACATCCCCGATGCGATATGCGAAGACAACTCGATTTCCGTGGCGATAGAACCCGCGGTATTTGAAAGGCATGACAGGCCGATCCTGTTTTGGAACAGACTCCAACTGCCCCTTCAACTGCAGCGTGCTTACGAAACCATGCCGAACAGAATCAAAGCCCACAAAACCGCCGGACCACACAGCGTCATACGTCAGTGTGTCCGGATTGAAGCAGGCAGACAGCTCACCATGATCACCAAGTTGCAGGCAAACGCCGCGAGCCACTGTCGCCCCGCCTGCCTGAAAAACGCCTGCTTGAACCGAACCGAGCTGTGCCTCGTTCCATCGTCCATCCGCCCAGACGGCTTCATTCTGATTACCCCAGTGCCCTTGTTTGCCACCATCCAACCCCGGAAACTGAGCCAGCAGCATTGGCACATGATGCTGCTGTCGAAAGAATTCTGCTTGCTTGGTGTAGAAGTCGTACAAACGATCGCGAGTTACCGGCAGCCCGGCGTTCCCCCAGTGATTCGGTTGCAGCGGCTCCTTCGTGAACGGAAACTCGGCCGGCCCGTGCATCTGACTGTGAGCGATGGCGTCCTGAAGTTCTTCTGAAAGCGGTTTGCCTTCGGCCCCGAGATCACTCAGAACTCGGATCAAATCCAGCTGTTGCTGCCGCGACATCGCCGCCGTGAGTCCGGCTGGCATCACGGTGCTGCCGGCGATTTCCTGTTCGATGTCGGCCCGTACGATTGTCGTCAGGTTGTTCGTGGCCGGATCGCGCAAAGTGACCTGACTTTCGTCCGAGCTGTGCTTGTAGCCAGTGAATACTTTGCCGCCGGCCGTCAGAATCTGAAAGTTGATGAATTCGGGTTTAACGTCACGCTTCGGCCACAAAACGGATTCCACAATGTGACCCTGTTTGCGATCTTTCGCGACCGCCGACAAATCAGGACCGACCGTGCCTCCGTGAGGGCCAATCTTGTGACACGAAAT
>JAYUVA010000215.1:0-8614 GCA_043754375.1 Candidatus Kuenenia sp.
AAGGTGGACCACATCGAAGCAGGATATGCGGCGTTGGCGGCAAGAATTGCCCCGGTGCTGGCATCGGCGTGGGCAAATCGAGACAAGCAGCTTCCAGAAGCTCTCAAGGATCTTGAAAGCGGCTGCGGCCCGGAACTACCTGGAATGCGACAAGCATATGTGAATGAACTGGTTGCCAGCATGGCCCGCGAAACTGCGGACCCCGGATATGTCCTCACCGCCATCGGAGCCCTTCAAAACGGCGATTGGAAGGAAGAAGCCTTTTTGATTGCCGGTCGCCAATTTGGAAATCGAAACATGGAAGGTGCCGTCGAAAAATGGATCGCCGAGCAACGACTTCCGGCACTGGAACAGATTACGTTGATGTACGGGATGGCGCAGGTGATCATTGATCGTGTGAGTGAGTCGCCCAAATAAGTTTGCCCCAGCTAACACTTACTCTTAATCCTGATCTTAATCCTGATCCTAATCGCTCGTTAAAATGCAGGACAGGAAATCGATTACGATGATGATTAATAGTACGATTAAGAACGACAGAACGGTGCCTGGTTTTGAGGCACTTCACAACAATCGACGCGCTGGACACCGATGACGACGGAACTGAAAACACTCAACGCGGACCAGATGCGGAACTGGATCCACCAGCATGTGCCGCTGGACGATTTTCGCGGCCAGCGCGTGCTGATGATTGTGCCGGACAATACCAGAACGGCTCCATTACCCGTTTTGTTTCCGGCACTTCGGAGTCTCCTGCGTCCCGTGACAAAATCTCTGGATGTCATGGTGGCACTGGGCACACACCCGCCAATGCCACAGGAGAAAATCCGTGCGATGCTGGGGATTGCGGACGACGATCCGTGCCGCGATGTCGGGCTGTTCAATCATGTGTGGGACAATCCGTCTGAACTCTCGACGATCGGCACTCTGACGGAAGCGGAGACGCATGAAATTTCCGACGGTGTGCTTTCAATGGAAGTTCCCGTGCAGATCAATCGGCGGATTCACGACTATGACGTGGCGTTGGTCGTCGGCCCGGTGTTCCCTCACGAAGTCGTGGGTTTCAGTGGTGGCAACAAATATTTTTTCCCGGGTATCTCCGGCCCTGAGCTGCTCAACTTCTTCCACTGGCTTGGCGCGCTCATCACAAATGTCGGGATCATCGGCGTGCAGGACACGCCTGTGCGTCGTGTGGTGGATCGAGCGGCAAAGTTGGTGCCTCTTGAGCGTCGCTGCCTTGCGTTTGTCGTGTCCACGGATGCGACTCCATATGGCATGTTCTATGGAACGCCGGAAGAAGCCTGGCGCGGTGCGTCCGAGCTTTCTGGTCGTGTGCATATCAAGAGGCACGCAAAACCGTATCGACAAGTGTTGTCGTGTGCTCCATCAATGTACGATGAACTGTGGGTTGCTGGCAAGTGCATGTACAAGCTGGAACCTGTCGTCGCGGACGGTGGCGAGTTAATCATTTACGCACCGCACATGAAAGAGATTTCCGTAACGCACGGGGCGAATATCGAACAGGTTGGCTACCACGTGCGCGATTACTTCACGAAGCAATGGGATCAGTTCAAACATCTGCCGTGGGGCGTGCTGGCACATTCGACGCATGTTCGCGGAACGGGGAAATTCGAAAACGGAATCGAACGGCCGCGTGTCCAGGTGACTGTTGCGTCACAGATTCCCCGGGAAGTCTGCGAGCGCATTAATCTTGGGTATCGTGATCCCGCCTCGATCGACGTGGAATCGTTTGCAGATCGCGAAGACGAAGGCGTGCTGCTGGTTCGCAAGGCTGGCGAACACCTTTATCGGCTGCAGGACGAATGGAAGACCGCTGTTACGTGAATCGTTCTGGTTCGACGGTCCCAGATTCACGACCTCCAGCAGGACATCGCGTTGAAAAAAGTGTCTGGAACTTTGGCGGCATCAAATGGTGCGGGTCATGGTGCCATCCATCGTAGACACGTGTGACGAAAGGTGGTCAGGCAGAGCAGTCTGCCCAGTCTAATGCAACGGCATATCGACGTTTGGCCACGTTCAACACATGGACGGTATACTTCTTCCCCGATTGCAATGAAAGACGCGAGCCCGACATGCTTGAAATCCCACTGGGAATTGCCGCGTGCTTTGCCATGGCAAAGATCGCCGATGCCGATGACGAATCAGGTTCACTGTGGGGCGCAGTGACATTTCTCTTGTGCCTCGTTGGAGTTGTGTTTATTCCGTTTCCCTTCTTGCGCATATTGGTAGCCGCAGTTTTGACGTTTGTACTGATGATCGTCGCCAGGGCTGTGAGAAACCGGTAATGGAAACTCTCAACGGGTGGCACTGTCGATGAAAACCGAAACAGTGTGCCACTGGCTCTGCCAGTGCTTTTGGGCTTTGTATGGATATTCATCGAGTGTGAGATTCAACTCAGGGCAAGCACTGGCAGAGCCAGTGGCACACAATCAATGACCTCCCCGACATTCAGCCTACCAATGCCACCCCGCCGACAAGACAGACATTTTCTGAATGGTTTTAGCGAGACGTCTGGCTCACGCTGACAGATTTCTTACAAACTCGGTTTTCTCTGCAAAACGCAGGCCCTCGCAAGTTCGTTTGCCATCGCCGGAGCCCCAATTTCGCCACAACGCAGTTTCCTGGGAACTTGCCGCATATCGAAGGCGTCAGACGTTGCTACCTGTCTGGATGTTTGAGTCGTAATCCGGTAGCTTCCGTGCAACAGAGCGGCAATGTGTTTTCCTGTAAGGGTTGTAGTCATGTACAAAGCGTTTGCGTGTCTGGCGGCGGTGGTTCTCCTGAGTTCTGCGGGATTGATGGCGACGACAATGGAACAACCTCCAGAGGGCAAGCGGGCTCAGGCGAAGAAGCTCTATGACGAGAACAATTTCAACGATGCGTTGCAGCTGTATCGGGCGCTGGCTCAGGATCCGGAGAACTCAGGGAAGGCGGTTCCTGAGGACCTGGGATTTGCCATCGCATGCCTGAACAATCTCGGGCTGGTGCATGAAGTCGATGAACTGATCGAAACTTCAATCGAAGGTCACAAGGCGGATTTTCGACTCCTGGCCCGAGCAGCAAATGCGTATGCCAGCGAGATCGAAAATAGCGGCTTCGTGATTGCCGGTAAGTTTGAGCGCGGTGGGCATCGCGGCGGCGGACAATGGGCCAGCGTGGCGGATCGGGATCGAGTGCGGTCGCTGCAGTTACTGCTCGAAGCAATTGCTCTGGCGGAACTAGCCGACAGCGCGACAGCGGTGGAACGAGCTGACTTGTGGCAGACGCTGGGAAATCAAATCAGCAGTGCTCGTCATGGTGAAGCATGGAAACTGCAGGATCTCACGGATCTGCAAACGTTGCCGGATTTTGAAATTTCCGATGGCGGCGGAATTGGATACGGTCGTGGCGACTGGGGGACACTGAGCAAAGGGGCTCCCGTGGATAAAGATGGCAATCCCGTCTTTCATCACAAGCCCGAATCATGGAACACAGCAAAATCCGACGGCGAACGCTGGCGCTGGGCCATGGCTCAGGTCGTGCGGCATGTCGCCGATCGCCGCAGCCAGGCAGATCTGGAGTGGGCCGGATTCCTGCAGTCGCAGTTTGGCGTCGGGGCATCGGCGGTCGGCGGACCGCCTGTCATTCGTGAGGCTGCAACCGGCGATGAGGCGGGCGATGAGAAGCCAAAGCCGTCCGGAGAATGGGCGGCGCATGAACTGGCAGACACCGAGACGATTGCGAAGCTGACGACCGGCGTGAAGCGGTTCACTTTGCCGGATGAATTCAATCACATCGTAATTCTGAAAGCTGTCATTGCACGCGGTGACGGGACAAAGCGACAGGCTCTGGAATCTCTCATCAACGAACGCATGAATCGGCATCAGTATTCGCAGGCAGCCGAACTGCTGCGAGAGATGCTCAAACTGGCGACCGACAAGGACGACCGACAGGCCGTTCAGGCTCGCATCGATCAGATCGTGAAGAACTGGATGCAGATTGAAAGCACGTCGGTGCAGCCCGCTGGAAAAGGCGCGACGCTTGATATTCGATATCGCAACGGCAGCAAGGCCACGTTTGAAGCTCGACCGATCAAGATCGACGAACTGCTCACCGATGTCCGCAAGTACATCGAAAGCAAACCGCAACAACTTGACGGAGTCAAGCTGCAGATCGACAACATCGGCTGGATGCTGATTCGTAATGACGAAGCAAAGTATCTCGAACAGTCGGTCGCGAAATGGGAACTGGATCTGAAGGCTCCGGAAAATCACTTCGACGCCATGACGACTTTGACGACGCCGCTGCAGAAAGCCGGAGCCTACTGGGTCACAGCAAAGATGCAGGACGGCAACGAGGCTCGCATCGTGCTGTGGGTGGCTGATACCGCGATCAGTCGCAAGCGAGTCGAAGACGGCACGTTGTACTTCGTCGCTGATGCGGTGACCGGTGCGCCGATTGCTCGCGCAGACCTGGAGTTCTTCGGGTGGCGACAGGAGTATCGCCAGAATCGCAACCACGAGATCTTCACCAATCGCTTTGCGGGTCGGACCGACGTGGATGGTTTAAGCACGCCGGAGCCGAAAGATCTGATTCCTCAGAATCAATGGATCGCGATCGCCCGGACAAAGGACGGACGTCTGGCTTACGACGGCTTCATGGGTGTCTGGAATCCTGAAAAACTGCAGCCGCTGGATTACAGCCCGCTGAAGGTTTATTCGATTACTGACCGTCCGGTGTATCGGCCTGGCCACGCCGTCAAGTATCGCCTGTGGACTCGGAAGCCTCGCTTTGACGCGGACGACAACAGCTATGCGGACAAGCAATGCTGGGTGCAGATTCGAAATCCGAAGGGCGATGTCGTCTATGAAGTCGAAGCGAAGACGGACCGCTGGGCGGGCGTCGATGGCGAGTGGACCATTCCGGCGGACGGAACGCTGGGGACCTGGATTATCGGCATTGCAGAAGAAGTGATGGTGTCCGTCGCCGTTGAAGAAAACGGTGTGACAAAGATGGTCACGAAGCCTCAGCGGACAATGATCGGCAACGGTTCGTTTGTCGTCGAAGAATATCGCAAGCCCGAATATGAAGTGAAAATTGAAGCTCCCGACAAGCCAGTGAAGCTGGGCGAAAAGATTCAGGCGAAGATCATCGCCAAATACTACTTTGGAGCCCCCGTCACCGAGGCGAAAGTGCATTACAAGGTCGAACGCACAAAAAAGGACAGCCGCTGGTATCCGATCGCGCGCTGGGATTGGTTGTATTCGCCAGGCTACTGGTGGTTTGCTCCGGAATATCAGTGGTATCCGGGCTTCAATCGCTGGGGCTGTATGCCACCGATTCGACCATGGTGGAACTGGAGTCCGGATCCCCCTGAAGTCGTCGTCGAAGGCGATGCCGAGATCGGCGAAGACGGCACGTTCCTTGTCGATATCGACACCGCAGCCGCTCTGGCCAGCCACAGTGACAGCGATCACAATTACAACATCACGGCGGAAGTTGTTGACAAATCTCGTCGCACGATTATTGGCAATGGCAGTGTGTTGGTTGCTCGTGATCCGTTCAAGGTCTTCACGTGGACCGATCGAGGCCACTATCAGACAGGCGACACGGTGAACGTGGGCTTTCAGGCTCGCACACCGGACGATAAACCCGTCAAAGGCAGCGGCAAGGCAACTTTGTTCACGGTGAAGTACGAAGGCGACAGGCCCGTTGAGCAGGAAGTGCAGTCGTGGGATGTCACGACGAAGGAAGACGGCTCCGGGACTCTGAAGATGACGGTTCCGGTTGCGGGCCAGTTCCGCATCAGCGTAAAGATTACGGACAGCGAAGGCCACGAAATGGAAGGCGGCTATGTTCTGTTCGTCAGAGGCCCCGCAGACAACGGAGGCGGGTATCGCTTCAACGATCTGGAACTGATCACGGAGAAGCAGGAATACCAGCCGGGCGAAAAAGTCCAGCTGCAGGTCAACACGAACAAGCCGGACAGCACCGTCCTGCTGTTTGTACGTCCGATGAACGGACTGTGTTCAAAGCCAATCGTGCTCCGCATGAAGGGCAAGAGCACCGTGCATGAGATCGCGATTGAACGCACGGACATGCCGAACATCTTTATCGAAGCGGTGACCATCGCCGACGGTAAAATTCACAGCGAAATGCGCGAGATCGTAGTTCCTCCGGAGCAGCGAATTGCGAATGTCGAAGTGCTTCCGTCAGCCAACAGGTATCGTCCGGGTGAAGAAGCGACGGTGAAGCTGAAGCTGACGGATCTGAATGGGAATCCATTCGTCGGCAACACCGTATTGTCGGTGTACGACGCAAGTCTGGAGTACATCGCAGCAAGCAGCATCCCTGAAATTCGCAGTTTCTTCTGGAACGTGCGTCGTCAGCATCATGCGAGTATCTTCTCGACGCTGCAGCGAGGCTCCGGGCCGGTATTTCGCGACAACGAAATCACGATGCAGATGTTGTTCGGCAATGATCCGTCGATGGGTGGCGGTGGCTACGGCGGAATGATCGGAGGCATGGGTGGTGGAGGCTTTGGCGGCGGCCGAGGTGGCATGATGCGCAGTCACACGATGATGAGTGAAGGTGCCATGATGGCTCCGGCAGCTGCGATGGAAATGGATGCCGCTGCGCCAATGGCATTCGGAATGATGGCCAAAGGAGCTGCCCAGGGAGCACCACCCGCTGCCGGAGCTGAAGTTGCTCCTGCACTTCGCTCGAACTTTGCCGACACGGCTTACTGGGTTGCATCCTCAACCGCCGACGAAAACGGCATCGTCGAAGTGAAGTTCAAAGTCCCCGATAATCTGACCACGTGGAAGATCAAGGCATGGACGATGGGCGATGGCACGCGAGTCGGCTCAGGCACATCCGACATTATCAGCAGCAAAGACCTGATCATTCGACCTCAAACGCCACGCTTTTTCACTGAACGCGATCAAATCGTGCTGTCTGCCGTGGTTCACAATTATCTGGCCAGCGAAAAATCTGTCAAAGTCGTCATCGAAAACGAAGGCGGACATTTGAAGCCGTCCGAAAAGGGGTCTGACCCTTTGGAGGCGAATGCCGGAGAGGGTCTGACCCCCTTTCAGACGCAGACTGTCACCATCGCCGCCAACGGCGAGGCTCGAATCAACTGGACGGTTGACGTCGTTGCCTCGGGTCTCACCACCATCCGCATGAAAGCGTTGACCGACGAAGAATCCGACGCAGTCGAAATCAAAGTGCCCGTGCAGGTGCATGGCATGTTGAAGACGGAAAGTTTCACAGGAGTTATTCGCCCAAACGGCGACAAGGCTCTGGTCGAAGTACGAGTCCCCGAGGAACGCATTCCGGCTCAGTCACGTCTTGAAATTCGTTACAGCCCAAGTCTGGCCGGAGCCATGATTGACACGTTGCCGTACCTCCTGGAGTATCCATACGGCTGCACCGAACAGACGCTCAACCGTTTCCTGCCCGCCGTGCTGACTCAACGCACGCTGCAGAAAATGGGCGTGAATCTGGCCGACGTGAAAAAGCAGCGCACCAATCTGGATGCTCAGCAGACTTATCGCGGCAAGTACCCGGCTCATTGGGGCGAAAAGCCACAAGTCCAGACGCGCGATCTCCGTGAACTGCCAGCCGGATTCGGCCAGGGCAGCAGCACGCTTGCGAAATGGATTCAGGAGCACATCGACGAAGACACGAAACTCATGAAGGGCCGTTCAAAAGATTTCAATCCGGTCTTCGACGACATCGAGATGAATCGCATCATCGCTGACGGAGTGAAGGCACTCACTGAAATGCAGCTTACCGACGGCGGCTGGGGCTGGTTCTCCGGCTTCGGCGAACATTCCTCAGCCCATCTGACGGCTCAGGTTGTGCATGGTCTGACGGTGGCACAGCAGAACGACGTGCCGATTCTTCCCGACGTGATCCAGCGCGGGGTCGAATGGCTGAAAGGGTACCAGGCCAACGAACTGACGAAGCTTCGCGAAGGCGACAAGCACCGTGAGAATCCAAAGTACGATGGCAGGGCCGAATACAAGTTGAAGGCCGACAACATGGACGCCTTCGTGGCGATGGTTCTGTCAGAACACGATGCCAACGATCCGGCGATGACCGACGATCTCTATCGTGATCGCGGCGATCTGACTGTTTACGGATTGTCGCTCACCGGACTCGTGCTGCACAAACAGCAGGACGCCGAACGCCGCGACATGGTCATCAAAAATATCGAACAGTTCCTGGAACAGGATGAAGAAAACCAGACTGCTTGGCTACGACTTCCCGAATCCAGCTGGTGGTACTGGTACGGCAGCGACAACGAGGCGATGGCCGTGTACCTGAAGCTTCTGGTGGCGGTTCGTCCAAACGACGAAGTCGCGTCGCGACTGGTCAAATACCTGCTGAACAATCGTAAGCACGGCACGTACTGGAACAGCACTCGGGACACCGCGATGGTTGTCGAGTCCATGGCCGACTACATCAAAGCCACCGGCGAAGATCAACCGGACATGACAGTGGAAATTCTGATCGATGGCGAAGTCCGGAAGTCCGTGAAGATCAACGGTGAAAACCTCTTCAGCTTCGACAACGTGCTGTTGCTGGAAGGCGACGCTGTCACCTCCGG
>JAYUVA010000216.1:0-3896 GCA_043754375.1 Candidatus Kuenenia sp.
CTGCTGGGAATCGAACTGCTGTCCAACGGCAAGCCGGAAGCGCATGCCGGATTGTTGCGAAAGTGTGCCGACACGTCAGATGCAGTCGCGTCGGCTGCATGGATGGCACTGTTCCGACTGAATCCAGATGCTCTGGTTCCGGTTGTGCCGATGGGACGCAATCATCGCGATGCATTCGTCCGCATGACTGCCGCCCGCATCATGCGACTGTTTCCGGATGCCGAACGTTCGGGATGGCTTCATGAACAACTGAGCGACAAACATCTGGAAGTTCGAAACGTCGCTCGTGATATGTTATTTCTTGTGGCGGAAGAACAGGCTCCACTGCGAGACGGAATCATTGCGATGGCAAGTGACACGCTGACGGCGAACAACGAAAACTGGCAGGGGATTGAGCAGAGTCTGCTGTTGCTGGGACAACTTCGCGCGGCACAATTTTCGGATCGCTGCGTTCCGTTGCTTGAACATCCTCGCAATGAAGTGCTGGTCACAGCGGCATGGTTGTTGCATCTGTTTCCGGACCCGGCAGTCGAAAAGGCTGTCAGGCAGCATCTGATGCGAAACGAGGAGATGCTCAATAATCCGGCCACGGCCCCCGTCGGAGCCGACATCGGTGAGCAGTCATCGTATCTGATTCAGTATGCTGGACTGATGCGTTTGAAGGACCTGCAGGCGGTGATGGAGCCCCATTTTGGCAAGACTGTGCCTGGCGGAGATTTTAAGCGTGCAGCGGCAATGTGGACGCTGGGACTGTTCCATGAAAACGATCCGGTGCCAGACCTTACGAAATCCTTTCTGGCGCGAATCGCAGATCGAGCGAGTGTGCCGCCGGAAATGGACGAAGTGCAACGCATGTCGGCCATCGCGTTGGGGTTGATGAAAGCGAAGCCTGCCGTGGCGGGTCTGGTTGAAGCTTACGAGTCGGATCCCCCTGACACCGTCATTCCGGACAGTGCGAGGTGGTCACTCGGGATGATCGGAGAACCGCTGCCAGAACCAGTGAAGCCTCTCTCGCTTCAAGTGGGCGGCTGGAAATTGACACCTGTCGGCGACTGATAATGACTTACGAATTTCCTCGGCTGTGCATGCGAGCCTGCAGATTGGCGACACGTTGGTCAAGTTCAGCCAGTGTCTGACTTGCCAGGTCATGTTCGTCACTTTGCTGTTCATTCAGGGACTGCTCCATGAGACGGATCTGCCCGATTCGCTGAGCGAGCCATTGCTTTCTTCCGGTTTCTTACGCATCGACACGCGCCGTTCACGCCAATGCCGTGTATGCACACAGTGTTTCCGGCAATTCTGTTCATTCGGTTGTCCCCATTCGGTTGTCCATATTATGCGACGCAGGGAGACAACCGAATGAGAAACAACCGAATGCCATGTTCCCAGTGCGCTGTATTCGTAGAGAAATCATGCGATTCAACCCGGAACGGGTTTCACAACAAAGCCTGGGGTCGCCGCTTTGCGGCGCACCCCAGGTATAGGAATTGCAATTGATCTGAACCCCAACGGGGTTCCACATCCCCCGATTTTTGAACCCAAACTGGCAATTGCCATGTGGAACCCCGTTGGGGTTCACTGGGTTTTGTGCCGATTTTCCTGGGGTGCGCCGTAGTCACGGCGACCCCAGGCTTTGTTGTAAAACCCCGTTGGGGTTGAGGAAAAGTTCGCGTCCCGAACAGCCCGCGAACCCGGCGGAAAGTGAATTCATCTCTTGAGATACGAGGATGTTGAAAGGCGATGACGCAGCGATTCGCGGCTGACTCCGTTGGTCCTTTTGTGAGTTTTGTTCCTCTTTGTGGCCAGGAAATCGCTGACACAAAAACAACAACTGACCGAAGAGTGCTTGCCACAAAAACTCACAAGAGTCACAAGAGGAAGAACAGGGGCAACGAACGGAGCCGCGCTACTTGTGGCTTGCGATTGACAACTTTTCAGCCTGGGTTGCGGGCGAAGCCCGCGCTGCGTTCTCCGTGGTCAAAATGCGACTGCAGCGATGAATGTTCCCCGTTTGCGATTCCTCTGTGCTCCTCAGTGACCTCTGTGGTTAAAAATGTCGGATGGCACGCTTAACTGCACCTTTGTTCAAATTCTAAAGTCTGAGTCCATTCGACTTGGGCCGTCACCATCGGCACGGACGAAAAGCCGTCGAAAACTCGCGGATCCGGGTGTGACCGATGTTATCTGTACCGGGATTGTACGAATCTTGCTGGTCCAAATCGAGAATCACTCTTGCCTTTCATTGCGTTTCAAAGCATGATTTGCGGCAGGGTAACGGGTCGTTCGTGCGGATGCGTCTCATAACTTGTAGCTCTCGGAAAAGTTCCGTGTCTGAATTCGTCAACAATCACAGAACGCTGCAGCAGGTCGTGTGCCTGTTGATTTGTGTCTGTGCCTGGCGTGGACCGGTTCCCGTGTTGCATGACCATCATGCGCTGACAACAGATTCGGCATTACAGAACAGGCACTCTCAGGCGTTTCACGACGGGCAACAGATCGACGCGATTGTGGGTCTGCACTGGCACTTGGCGTTTCCTGAAGACGTGACCGGCAATCAGTGCCCTGTACGAGACGAAGCGACATCAGAACTGCCATTGTTCGCATGCGCGGCAGCGGCGGTGTTCTTCGAATTCGCAGCAGCTCAGGCGATGCAATGTTCGCTGCGGGTGGATACGGAAGACTTCCGTTCGGCTCGTGTGAGTTTGGCTGAAATGCATCCGCAACGGATGACCGCGCCTCGCTCGTTCCTGCAGACACTGCTGAGTGAAATTCCGCTCTCGTCGGTGACAGGTGTTTGCCTGGTCTAAACGCGAATCTCTGTGTGTCGCCGATGACCCGGCGAATTTTGCATTGCGTACGCTCAGCCATTGGGCTTTGAGCCGCAGGTTTTCACAGAGGTGTTCAAGCCATGAAGTCACGTGTACTCATTGGTGTTCTTGTTGTCACGGTTGCAGCAGTCGCCGCGTACGGTGGCCGCCGCTATTTTTCTGCGGCAGCAACCTTCAGTATCGATCAGTCTCCGGAAGCGACTGAAGATGTCGCAAAGTCCAGTGATCCGAAGTCAGTGAAGTTGCCACCGGAAAAGCTCAAGGCTGCGCGCATCACGCTGACAAAGGTTGTTGCGACGCAACTGCGTCCGGAAAACCACGTCCCGGGCCGGCTGAAATACGACGATCGACGACACGTCGAAGTTCGAACGGCGACACCCGGGATGATTACGGATGTCTGCGTCAATCCCGGCGATCAGGTCAGGGCTGGCGATGTGCTGATTGAACTCAGCAGCTCTGAAGTCGGCAATGCGCGAGCCGACGTGCTGCAACGAACTTCAGCGTTGAAACTTGCGGCAGAAAACCGTGACTGGGAAAAGGAGATCTGCGACGGCCTCGCGAAACTGTCGGGGGCCATTCGAGAGCGAGTGCCAATTGCACGTATCAAGCAGGAATTTAAGGACGTGACTCTCGGTAAAAGCCGCGAGCAGCTTCTTTCGGCTTATTCCGACGTATTGCTGGCTGAATCACTCGCCGCTGCCGTCCAGGAAAATGCAAAGAGCGGCATCGTGCCCGGGCGGATCATCGAAGAACGCATCAATAGCCGTGACAATGCCGAAGCCACTTTGCTGACAGCACTTGAGAGTCTGACGTTTGCGGCAAACGTCAGCCTGCGGCATGCGGAAACAAATGCAGAGGACCTTGAACGAAGGCTCCGCATCAGCCAACAGGCCGTGCAGACTCTGCTGGGACACAGTGCGGCGGATGAGACATCAGCGGCAACAATTGGCACTGGCGCAGGTGTCAGCGGTGACCAGATTCCCGAATCGCTGTCGCTGGTGCAACTGCGCGCCCCGTTTGCGGGAACAATTGAGCGACGTCAATTCTCTCCAAGTGAACGAGTTGCCG
>JAYUVA010000217.1:0-2710 GCA_043754375.1 Candidatus Kuenenia sp.
ACTGAGCCGTCGCTGCCGAGCGGATCAGACCTGGATACGGTCAAGGCCGATGTCGGACAGATCGTTGAACAGTTAAACGCGATGGGTGCGTTGAACACCATGTGGTTTGAAGCCGGCGACAAAACACCGGTGGGTTTAGCGGTCTTTTTTCGTGGCTCGCAGGAACTGACGCGCTTCCGTTTCGAAGCCGTCGGAGAAAGCCGCGAAGCCTGTGCCCGTGACGTGCTGGAGCAGGTCACACGCTGGCAGCAGCAGAATGCTGTGCAATAGACTCATTTTCATCTGTGTTCAGTTATGTGGTACACAACACGGCGAAATACTGTAAGCATGCCATGGGCCAATGGACGGCCTGCAAATCCTTATCCCGGCGACACACAACAGCCTCAGCGAGAAAAGTTTCGTTGGCTTGATCGGTTGTTTCGCGCGAGACGGTCTGCGCTCGCAGCACTGCAGATTCTCCCTGACGGGGGCCTGATTCGGTCCACACGCATTGCGCGTCTGGAAGCCGCACTGTTGATCGCGGAAGGAGCAGTTCCTGCTCGCAAGTTGGCTCAAGTGGCCCGCCTGATCGACACAAGAGAGGTGCAGCAATTTGTGCAGGTTCTGAATGACAGCTACGATCGAACTCGATCCGCATTTCGAATCGAACAGACAGCGGTCGGATATATGATGATGACTCGAGCGGCACTTTCACCCTGGCTTGATCGTTTGCACAATCGTCAGGCCGAAATGAAACTGTCATCACCGATGATGGAAACTCTCACGATCATCGCCTATCAGCAGCCTGTCACGCGAGCTGATGTGGAAGCTATTCGCGGCGTGCAGGCGGCAGAAATGATCCGTCAACTCATGGATCGCAGTCTGGTCCGCATCGGCGGCGAAGACGATTCACTCGGTCGCCCGTTCCTGTATCTGACGACTCGGGAATTCCTCAGCTTGTTCGGCCTGTACCGCCTGGAAGACCTTCCCAACTACGCCACACTCCGCCGCCAACGCACCCTGCCTTCGATTGCTGAAGCGTGTCATGATGAGGACGATGAGGACGAGGAAGCGGCCTGAACTGAATACGTGGATCGGGTCGTGAATCTGGGACAGTTGAATGAGTGATTGCAGTGTCACTCATAATCCAGCAAGCGCCGCATAGCCGTAAACGAGCGTCTGCCAGACAAACACTGTCGTGAGCGCATGATATCCGATCGTCAGAAACCAGTTTCGAAGAGAGGGTCGAGCGTCAAAGAAGAACAACGGAATGACGAGGCGGATTCCCCAGAAAACGGGTTCAACGACAAATAAAGTACGCGGGTCAAGAGTGACTTAACCACGAATGGACACGAATGAACACAAATAGTCTCAACGATTTATGCAGAGTTTGATTCGAGGAGTCATGCCCGACGACTGGCCACGATGCGGTCGTGCCGCGACGTTTTCGACTTTCTTCAGCGCTTCTGACCGACTCTATTCGTGTCTACTCGTGTTCATTCGTGGTTCAAATCTCTTTTTCGTTGGCGGTTCAGCGACGAGGATGCGTCGAGCGATCCTCAATGGTTTCGCATTGGGGAATTATCGATTTCCAGGCCGCGCACATGATTTGTCGTTGAACCTGAAAACGCAGATGAAACCGCAGACTCCGCGGGATCAGTCAATGGAGCAACCGTCACGCCAGGGGGGGCGGTCCGATCAGCGGAGATGAGATGTGTTACGCTGGACAATTTGAATCGGAGAGTCAAAATTCTTCGAGCCGCCACATCAGGTTCGAAAGGTTCCCATGTCATTCCCGCGTGTTTCCACGTTCAAAACGCCACGCCAGTTTCAGGAGCGTCTGGATGATCTGAAACTTGGCCTGCCATTTGATGAGTTGCTGGAGACCGGCGTTCACGCACCGCTCGATCAGCCGCTGAGTTCGATTTGCGGAGAAATCGGCAATCGCTGGTGTATTCTGCCGATGGAAGGCTGGGATGGAACAACTGACGGTCGTCCGACAGACCTGACCCGTCGTCGCTGGAAAAATTTCGGACTGAGCGGAGCGAAACTGATCTGGGGCGGCGAAGCAGTCGCGGTACGCCCGGACGGTCGAGCGAATCCCAACCAGCTCCTGATCAACTCAGAGACAGTGGGCGATCTGGAAGCGTTGCGAAACATCCTTGAGCAGTCCCATCAGGAGCACATCGGCAGCACGGACGACCTGCTGATTGGCCTGCAATTGACACATTCCGGGCGCTTCGCCAGACCGAACGACAAGAAGCGACTTGAACCTCAGATTGCTTACAGGCATCCGGTTCTTGACGCCAGACATGGAATCACGAGCAGTGACGCATTGCTGTCAGACGATGACATCAAACGCCTGATCGATGATTTTATTGATGCCTGTCGACTGGCTCAGAAGGCTGGGTTTCGATGGGTCGATATTAAGCATTGTCACGGCTATCTGGGGCACGAGTTTTTGTCGGGATTTGATCGTGTCGGTGAGTTTGGTGGCAGCCTTGAAAATCGAACGCGGTTCCTGCGGGAGATTGTCGCGGGCATTCGAACGGAAGTGCCGGGGCTGGGTATCGGAGTGCGGCTGAGTATTTTTGATTTTGTGCCTTTTCAGCCGGGTGATTCCGACGATCGGACCGGCGTGCCGTTGCAGGCAGGAGACTATCGATTTGCGTTTGGCGGCGATGGGACAGGTCTGGGAGTCAATCTGGATGAGCCGCAGCAGTTTCTGGAA
>JAYUVA010000218.1:0-2759 GCA_043754375.1 Candidatus Kuenenia sp.
GCCTTCTGAACAACGAGGAGCATGAACAGCTTCGAGCCGCTGTCAACGATCTGCCGCAGAGAGAAGCTGAAGTGTTTTGTCTCGCCTGTTACGAACGACAGTCGCATCAGGAGATTGCTGAGTCGCTCCGGATTGAACGCTCAGCAGTCGCAGCGCTGCTTTCTAAAGCGAAATCTAAACTCACTCTCGCTGTATCCCGTACATCAGGAGACCTTCGATGACGAACTTCGAATCTCCGCTATCGTCTGAATCTGATCTGCTCGAAAAAGCCATCAAGGAGGTTGCTGAAATGAATGCGTGCCCGGAATCGCTCGATCGAGTTTGCTCGAACGTGCTTCAGTCGCTCGGCGGAACAACAATGAAACTCCGGACGCCTATTGTCCCGACGGAAAAACTGCGGGTGTTCCTGACAATTGCCACAGTGAGTTTGTCAGTCGTGATTGCGTTTTTCATATTGAATCATTCGTCTACTCAGAATATTGCATTTGCTCAGGTTCAAGAGCAAGTCAAACAAACGAAGACAGTTCGATACGTCGAATATATGAGTGAAGTAGAAGCGCGACGCGCGATTGAACAAGCGAGATCGGTGGCTGAGAAGAGTGACGAAGAAGTAGTGATGATGCAACAGATGCTCAAAGATCGGCCGGAGCACCTTGAACAGTTCCTAAAGGACCGTCCGTCAGCGATTGAACCGGCGGAGTGGGTGCAGCAACAAGCGGACGCTGCAAAGAAACGTGCTGAGATGGCGATCGAATCGATGGAGAGAGATTTGAAAACAGGTACACCAATTCCAGCCCGTCGCGTGTGGATTCAGGGAAGGTATTTGCAGCGAGTTGAACACGCACGAAAACAGATTGGGTTGTTTAATGCTGAAACCGGAGAATCGGTCATCCTGCATCCTGACACGAAGAGGTGCATCACAATGAAGTCACAGACAGTTCTGGAAATGCATTCCGGTAAGAAACGATTCAAAGAAATCAAGCCACTTCCAGAGGCCGACCTTTATGCGCAAATTGCGTCGCTGCCTGCGGCCGAATTGAAGTCCCTGCCGGAAAAGGACATAGGTGGGATTTCCGTGATCGGATTTGAACAAGCTGTCATCAGCGGTTCGCACCACGCAGCTGACATTGTACGAACGTATTGGATCAACAAGGCAACACGACTTCCGGTGAGGATAGAAGCCGTTGTTCTTAAAGACGGAAATGTCGTCGGCGGAACTTACTGTACCGACTTCGTATTCGATGAAGTCTTCGAACCGGAGTTCTTCAATATGAGTCCTCCTGAAGACTACACAGTGACGGAAGGCACGTTTATCAGCATTGAACCAGCGAAGTGAGGTACCGTGATTTCAGCTTCTTTGTTGTCAGGACAGTCACCTGCCGCAGAGATACACGGAGGAACGCGGATGGAAATTCGCTCCACGGAAACTGGTGCGTGGTGCCGCTCTAAAAAATCTGTACACATCTGCGTCCATCTGTGGCAATGAAGCGACGCAACCGGAAGACCATTCGGCGGGACACGGTCAAATCCGGCCGAAATCGCCCATAAAATCTGCGTCTTGCGGTAATTGCCGGTTTGCCTGTAAAAATCAGGTGCGACGAGCACCGTCACGGCGGTTGCTGTGCGCGCGGAATTACTTGAATTCAACAGGGAAGCACGGATGCTGGCTTGGGTTCGAAAACGATTTTGCTCCGACCTTGCCATCGATCTGGGGACTACGTCCACTCAGATTGGTCTGCCGGGCGAGGGCATTCGTATCGACGAACCGTCCGTCGTTGCGGTACCGAAGGGGACGCATCGCGTGGTGGGACGCGGCGCGGCGGTAGGCAAACTGGCGTATCAGATGCTGGGCCGAACTCCGGAAGGAATCCAGGCAGTCCGGCCGTTGCGTCACGGAGTCATTAACGACTTCGAACTCTGCGAAACCATGCTGCGATATTTTATTCGCAAAGCGTGTGGGCGTTCTTTCGGTCTGCGTCCTCGCGTGATCATTGCAGTACCCGGTTGTATTACGGCAGTTGAACGCCGAGCAGTGTTTAACAGTGCGGAACGGGCCGGAGCCGGACGAGTCTGGCTGATTGATGATTCCAAGGCAGCTGCGATCGGAGCCGGATTGCCGGTGTCCGAACCGTTGGCGAGTATGATCTGCGACATCGGCGGTGGCACGACCGAAGTCGCCGTCATGAGTCTGGCAGATATCGTCGCGTCGCAGTCAATTCGAGTGGCCGGTGATGCCATGGATGAATCCATCGTGCGCTACCTGCGTCGTCGGTACTCACTGCGGATCGGTGACCAGTCGGCGGAACAACTGAAAATTGCAATCGGCAGCGCGGCCCCGCTGGATCATGAACTGACGCATGAAGTCAGCGGCCTCGACACGGCCAGCGGAATTCCGCGCAAGGCTTTGGTGACCAGCGAAGAAATTCGCGAATCGCTGTATGAGCCACTGGAAGAGATCGTAGACTGCATTCGTCGCACGATCGAACGCTGTCAGCCGGAACTGATCGCAGACCTGGCAGATACGGGACTTGTGCTGGCCGGAGGCGGTGCGTTGTTGCGAGGAATCGACCGATATCTTTCGCAACATCTGGGCATTCCGGTGCGAGTTGTGGATTCGCCACGTACGGTCGTCACGCGCGGCGCGATGATCTGTCTCGATCATCTGGATCGCTGGCAGCACGGACTGGATGACGGTTTGCGGCAATAGCAGGAGTTTCTGATGCGTGTTGAACAAAGTCGTCACCAAATGTGGATCGCTG
>JAYUVA010000219.1:0-3959 GCA_043754375.1 Candidatus Kuenenia sp.
TGGGCCGGTGGCACGTAGCCGGGAGCACCGGGCGGACAGTAGCTGCCATCGGTGGGCGGCAGATAGTTCGCGGCGGCGTTGTAGCCGTTTGGCGCTCCGCCAGGAATTCGCTCGTGCTTGTCGTAGTGCGGTTGCTCAAACGGCAAGCTGGGGTGAATCATCTGTTCTTTGATGAACATGTGCGTCGCTGGTTTCGGATAGCTGAAGCCAGGACGCTGCTTCACATGCACGCGGAACGAATTGGCCGGCTGTGGAATGTCGTAGTGGGTGTGGTTCTTCATGACGTGCCGTTGCAACCCGGCCGGAACACCCAGCGGAATGTGGGGCGGACCAGGCAGACCGATCGGCGTGCCGACGCTGGGCATGCCATACTGCGGCGCGGTGACGCCCGAGACGTAGTTTGGCATCAGGCCTGTGTTGCCCATCGGTCCCGGGGCACAGCCGCCCATGGCACCCATGCCGCCGAAGCACGGTGCGCCGAAGCCACCAAATCCGGCCTGCATCATGCCGCCGTCACCCCCGCCCAATTCGACGTCTTTATTGCCGAGGCGAATGACGGCGAGGATGGAACCGCGGCGGTCGGCCTCGGTGATTGGATCGACACCGGGTTCGAGGCGAGTGCTCACGAGTGTTTCAACGCCGGCCAGAGCGAGCTCTTGGAACTCGGGATCGGGCAGGTAAATGACTTTCGTCACCATGTTGTTACTGCGAATGTGTTCAAGGTCTTCATCAGTCACTTCAACCGGCACAGTATTGTGCTGGAGGTAAGCAAACGTGTTGGGATGAGCCGATCGAACTTCGAGTGAGGGATACAGGCTTTGGCCTTCCCAGCCGTCGCCAGGGATGTTGGAAAACACCAACTGGTAGATGGCAGACTGTGGAAAGTCAGCACGGCCGGGCACGAATCGCTGGTTGCGAGCCAGTACCGAGCCCGACATCCAGCCTACCGACATGCCGTCCTGACCAATGAACTTGATTTGTGTCGACATTGGTGGACCGCTGGAGCCCATCATGCCCGAGCCCATCATACCGGACCCCATCGGGCCGGGGCACATCATGCCAGCCCCACCAGGCTGAGCCAGCATTCCCAGGACACCGGGTCCGGGGCCATCGACCATCGGACCCGGATGCTGCATCATGGCAGCAGGAGGCGCGACGTATTCGTTGGGCTTGAGGAGTCCGTGGCCGCCGGGGCCATTGACGAGCCCCAATCCGGCTGCACCACCATAGCCGGCGCAGCCCATACACACCACTACCAGGGCGCCAAGGGCCAGAAAGTAATATCTCATCGCTACCCCTTCCTTGAGATGCTGAGTGTTCGTTCCAACAGCAACCCGCAGATGACCGTACTTTAACTTAAAAACTTGCTGTGCCCGACTGTCCGCACTTTGCCATCGACCCCACCAGGGAGCCCACGGTACACTGCTTTTGCACGCTCGAACCGATCGGCGTGCTTCGGATTTTTGAGCAGAATCGCGGTTTCGATTGACGAAGCTGCCACCAACTTTGCACCATTCGAACTTAAAACTACCAGGATGCCCAAACAATCCGTCGGTCCTTCCTGTCTTTCTTCGGGTCGTCACAGTTCGAATCTTTGGCAAATTCAGTAAAATCAGAACATGAATCAAAAACCTAATTCCTTGACCAACTTTCCTGGACTCACAATGATCACGGTCGTCGCAGTCGTGCTGGCCATCGCCGTGCATCAAGCTCCGGCAAGGTCTGCCGACGAGAAGTCCGTTCCGACGGATGCCGCTGCAACCGATACTCAAACGTCGCCGCCGGACGCCGATTCATCGAGCACACCGGCCGCCGACGCATCTGCAGCAGCCGTTTCAACTCAGAATACTGCGGCTGAATCGGCCGATGTTCCCAACGCCACGGATCTGCTCAATCAGGTCCGTAATAAGCTACAGAGCCTGGATTCGCTGAAATGCGACCTGCACCAGACGGTGATGATGTCCGGCATGACACTGCACGCGGCTGGCACGTACGCCGAAGCGTCAGGAAATCGAGTCCATGTGGAGTTCCGGATTTTCCCCAGCCAGCCCGCTGTGAAAGATGACCCGAAGAATCTGGCGATCGACGCGGAACTTTCAGCTCAGGCTCCGGAAACTGCCCGCGGCGAGCTGACACAGGTGAGTGACGGCACAGTCTTGTTCACGCTCTGGAAGAACGGCGCCAACGTTCGAGCCACCCGCCGAAATTTGCGGGACATCATGGCCGCTGCAACAAAAGTGGCAGGCTACGATGCCGATCATGTGGCGATGGACCTTGGTGTGGGTGGCCTGCGGGGGTTGATTTCGCGAATTGAATCACTGATGGAGTTTGCTCCCGTGCAGACGAAGAAAGCCGGTGATTCAGACTTTTATGTCGTGCGCGGCCGCTGGAACGCAAAATCACGGAAGGAGCTGTTTCAGCTTTCCGATGATGTCGTTGCGGATCCTCGCCCGCATGTTCCTGAATACGTTGTGTTTTACATTGACGCAAAGACGTTACTGCCGCGTCGCATCGAGTATCGCAAACGCGCCGCCGATCCGGCACAGAAGTTTGATCGCCCGATGGTGACGCTGGATCTCAGAAATATCGTTTTGAACGAAACTTTACCAGACGACATGTTCGTGTTTGCCACACCAGAAGGAGTGACAGAGGAAGACATCACAGAGCAGACAATTCAGGCGATCCAGCAAACGACTCAGGCTCCCGCCGCAACGGACGCACCTGCAACGGACACACCGACAACGCCAGTTCCCGCCGCGGAAACACCAAAATAGTAGTCGCGAAGGTCCGTTTTTGGGATTCAACGACAAATGGACACGAATGAACACAAATAGTCGCCATGATTCATTCAAAGTTTGATTCGAGGAGTCTGTCTGGATGCCGTGTTTTTGTGAGCGCCTTGCGGCTCACAGTTTTGGAGTATCGGGACAAACTCCCAGGAGTGATGCCGGACGGCTGCGCACGATGCGGTCGAGCCGCTGAAGGAGATTCACAATGACCACTCTGCTGGCGGGAAAGGACATATCTCGACAGTCATTCTTTGCGGGATGGGCCGTGTCGTTGGCTCTACATGCCGCCTCTTTCTTTTTCGTTGGAATGACGATGCGTGGTTGTCAGCAGGGCAGCACGGGACAAGTTGGCGGGGAAGTGTTTCGGGACGTCGGGTTGGTCGTAGTCCAGGGTCTTGACGACGGCGCCGCTGAAGCAGGAATAGCCCCCGGAGCGGGTGATTCGAAGGTGATGCAGCCGATCCAGGAACAGTCGCCCGTCGAATCCACGACGGATAACTCTGTACCCGATCGTCAGCCGAACCGTGTCCCCATGCAAGCGCCGGAATTCAGTTCGCTGATAAACGAGAATCCTTTCGCCTCCGCATCTGCTTTGGACGGTTCTTCCGCATCGAAACTGCCGCCCCTGATCGGGCCCGGTGACGCCATCGGCGGAAGTCGTTCTCAGTCGAGTTCCGGAGCCAATTCGCTCATCAAGCCGTCAGCAGCAGGTGGTGCGGCACGGATTGGTGGAACGGGTGGCCCCGGTGATACAACTTTCATGAATATCTCGGCCGTCGGCAAGACATTCGTGTACATCGTCGACACCAGCAGCAGCATGAGCGGCAGTCGATTAAAGGTCGCTCAAAGCCAACTCAAGGCCAGTCTGCGGCTTTTGCAGCCCAATCAGAAGTTCGCGGTCATCTTTTACAATGAGTATCGCGAACGACTGAAACTACGTCGGCAGGACGATCAGGCGATGTACTTTGCAACCGACGTCAATAAAGAACTGGCGGGACATGAAGTGGATCGTGTCACTTCGGATCGCGGGACGGAACACATGCCCGCACTGCTGGAAGCCATCAGCCTGAAACCAGACGTGATTTACTTCCTTACCGACGGTGATGAACCGGAACTCTCACCCGGAGAACTGGCCGAGATTCGCAGACTGGCAGGAAGTTTGACAATTCA
>JAYUVA010000220.1:0-3297 GCA_043754375.1 Candidatus Kuenenia sp.
TAAAGAATTTACCAACCCGAAGCGCCAGCGAGGCTGCCTCGCTGGCGCTTCGGGTTAGTGTGGGTATGTTCTTTACCGCCGCTCGCCTAAACACGTGCCATTAGATCCTTTCTTTTCAACAACCGCGCAATTTGCGCGCATCTTTTCGACCGTAGTTCTTTCGGATTTCGGATTTGCCGCGCTAGGTGTCAGCGCACCGATCCAACGGTGATTGCGATTTTTGTATCACTCGCGGAATGCCTGCATTGCAGAGCAGCGGCAAGCATGACGCATGCCGCTCGCCGGATTCGTTGATTCGCTGGTCTGCGGATGACGAGTGGCATACACTATCGCATGCTTACCTGCCTTCCCCTGCCGATTTGCACGAACTCCGCGTTCGTGCAGGATTCGCTGTCACCCCGCCACTTTCCCATGGAGTTGTGATGACTGACGTCAGAAAAACCACGCCACAGGGATTTCCGCCAACTCGGCGAAAATTTATTTCCTCCGCTGCCTCTGCGGCATTTGGATTCACGCTGGTTCCCAGGCACGTGCTGGGTGGCCCCGGGTACGTTGCTCCCAGTGAGCAGCTTCAGGTCGCTGGGATCGGCGCCGGTGGTATGGGCGGAGGAGACATTGCGACCATCAGCAGGCTCGGTGCCAACTTCGTGGCTTTGTGCGATGTGGACGACGAACGAGCGGCTGGCACATTTAACGCTCATCCAAAAGCACGGCGATACAAAGATTTTCGGGAGATGCTGGATAAAGAAGCCAACAACATCGACGCCGTGACTGTGGGGACACCTGACCATATTCATGCCGTGGCCTCAATGGCAGCCATCAAATCCGGAAAACACGTCTACTGCCAGAAGCCATTGACTCACACGCTCTTTGAATGTCGGGAGCTGACCAAAGCGGCGATGGCCGCCAGGGTCATGACATCAATGGGCAATCAGGGACACGCCACCGAAGGCGCGCGGTTGACCAATGAATGGATTCAGGCCGGTGTCATCGGTGAAGTCCGTGAAGTTCATGTCTGGTCCGACCGCGCCGGAAAGCTCTGGAAGCAGGGCATCGGTCGTCCGGCAGAAACTCCGCCTGTCCCGAAAACGCTCGACTGGAACCTGTGGCTCGGACCGATTCAGGAACGTCCCTACAACCCCGCGTATGCTCCATTCGGCTGGCGAGGCTGGTGGGATTTCGGCACGGGTGCACTGGGAGACATGGGATGTCACATCATCGATCATCCCGTGTGGGCGCTCAAACTTGGAGCGCCGATATCGGTCGAATCTACTGTGACGCACGACGGGACCTTGAACGACAAGAACGAACTCAACACGGAGACGTTCCCCAAAGCGGCGATCATCACCTACCAGTTCCCCGCACGCGACGGAGGCAAGTTGCCGCCCGTCACGATGACATGGTACGACGGTGGCCTGATGCCGCCGACGCCCGCCGAGATGTCTGGCGACCAGCGTTTGCCGGACAATGGCGTGTTGTACGTCGGCAGCAAAGGCCAGATGTACCACAGCTCGCACGGCGGAATGCCGCAACTTCTGCCCGGAGAACTTGTGGAACAGGCGAAATCCGTCGCTCCGACGATGGAACGTTCGCCCGGGCACTATGAAGAATGGTATCAGGCGTGTAAGTCCGGAAAACTTCCTGCCGCAAGTTTCGACTATTCCGGCCCGATGACAGAAACCGTGCTGCTGGGCGTGCTGTCATTACGAGCCCCCGGGCGTCGCCTGCTGTGGGATTCCCCGGAGCTGAAAGTCACAAATCATCCGGAAATGAATCAGTTCGTCCACACAGAATATCGAAAAGGGTGGTCGCTCTGAACCGGGTACAGGATGGACGTCTGATCTGGGTTTGTAGAGTGTGACAAACGGCCTACAGACTCTGCATGGCAGCGTCATGTAATTCCATCTATCTTATTTCTGGTCTCAATTGTCGCCCTGCGGAGGCAAGCTTCGCCGCAGCGTGAAAGGTTTCTCCCCATGAATTCGAAACTTGTATCTTTGCGTCGATGTCTCCTCCTCGCGTTGCTGATCCTCGCGCTGAGCCCCAACGCACCAGCCGCGGAAAACGAACTCACTGCTGCCGAAAAATCCGCAGGCTGGGTTCTGCTGTTCGACGGCAAGGCGACCGACGGCTGGCTCGATTCCAAAGAACAGCCTGTGGCGGCATCGCACGTGAAGGACGGCACGCTGAATCCGCATCCCTGCAACTACATGCTGATTCACAAGGAAGTGTACGACAACTTCAAGCTGTTTCTGGACTTCAAAGTCAGCCCCAGATGCAACAGCGGAGTCTTCATTCGCACGTTTCCGCTGAAGCCGCGAGAAGGCAAAGACGTAGGCTTCAACGGCATCGAAGTCGCCATCGACGACACCACAACGGCCGGTTTTCACGGCACCGGAGCCCTCTACGACCTTGTGCAGCCTTCAAAGAACACCATGAAACCACAAGGCGAATGGAACCACATGGAGATCACCTGCGACGGGAGCATAATCAGTATCGAAGTCAACGACATTGAGGTGACTCGCACGGATCTCGACCAATGGACAACGGTCAACAAACGCCCGGATGGCACCGACCACAAATTCGACGTGGCCTACAAAGATCATCCTCGAAAGGGCTACCTTGGTCTTCAGGATCACGGCAGCGATGTCTGGTATAAAAACATCAAGCTGCTGCGGCTGAAGTGACGAGGTCGATTATGCGAGTCTCGTGGATGTCGGCGAGCGGCTGGGCGTCAGCCCTCCGTGTCAGTCCGCACTGCCCTTGCTTTTTCGTCACTGCACGTCTCTCTGCACGGCTTGCTTCTTTTTGTTAATGCAAACCGCCATGCTGCATCAGCAGAATCATAGCGAGCGACAGGAAGTACAACACGGAGGGCTGACGCCCAACCGCGCGCCGCTTGCAATGCCGCGCAACAAAAAACCATCGGACAATCCCGAAGGTTTGTCCGATGGCTGTGTTTTTCTCGACGTGGTCAGATCGCCGAGGCTTCAGATGGTTTCTCAGGCCATCTGCTTTCGGCGGTTCACGAGTGTCCGAATACGTTCGGCGAGCAGAGCTGCGTCAAACGGTTTACGGAAGGTCTCGCTGAACACCGAACGGTCAAAGCCGGAAGCGTTGTCATCGTCGCTGAGAAGACCGATCAGAACGGTGTCGTGGAATTCTGCATTCTTACGAAGGTTCTGAGCAATCATCAGCGCTTCTTCACGCCCCATGACAAAGTCCACCACCACGCAATCGGGGTGAATGGATTCTGCCTGGATACCAGCTTCAAAGCCACTGGCAGCTATTTCGATC
>JAYUVA010000221.1:0-4806 GCA_043754375.1 Candidatus Kuenenia sp.
CCAGGAGTCGCCTGTGACGTGGGATTCGTCTCGGCTTCTGCGACACCAGATAACGATTCCAAGAATCTGAACAGCTCCCCACGTCTCCATCGTGGATGAGTGCCCAGGCGGATCGGTTGCGGGAGGCGTCCATTGCGGACAAGGTTCTCGACTTGTCGCCCAGATACCTGCAGTAGCTTGCTGAGGTCAGATTTCGTGAGCAGAACACGTTCGGGCGGAATGGGTGGTAACGTCGTCGTCATTGATTTCTCTCCGGTTCGGGTTGCGATAGTTGACACGCTCTACCCAACCGGGCTTGTCCGACGGACAGATGCCGGACAGTTATGACCGAAAGACGCAAACTCAAGCGTAGTAGCGAATAACGCCGAATTCATTTTTTTTGGGTTGTCCGACGGACAGCCGTCTATTGAATCCGGCGTTCATCCTTTGTCGCTTCTCGCTTCGCCACGATGGCCCCGTAAGTCTTGTTCACGAATTCACCGTCACGGGTCTTTCCGGAAATGGCGTGTTTGGTACATCCTAGGCGTTGTTGCCACTGCCGAACGGATAACTCCCAAAGCTCTGGTTCATCCCTCAGTTGAACCAACATCATGGCGGATGCGTGTCCGGGCGTTAGCGCTCCGTTCGCTGGTATTTTATCGGCGTCAACGACACGCGGAATGGGAGTCCGCGTGTCGTTCTTTTCAGCTTCCAATCGGCGTTTCGCAGCGCGACTCTCTCCAATGTTCGAAAAAGCCCGTAGCCGCTGTTCCCCGCGTGTCGGTCGATAGTGCGGCATCTGGCCATTCATCCACAAATTGAATTCCACTTCTCTGCAAGTCTTCGGAATCGGCAACTCCAAAGGGCCTTCAAAATTTGCCAGTGCGTCTGGGAGTAGTTGTGCCTGCTCGGGAGACAAATCCGGCCGAAACACCAAAAGCTCGGGACACTCGGAATTCATCTTTCCCGTGCGACGATCCCTGACGAGTGGCGCTGCGTACGTTGTTTCGCCATCAAATTTCACCGAGGCGATGCAAATCCGAAAATCGAGTTTCTGGACATTGGCCAGCGCGTCTTCAAGCGAATGACGCTTCTTGCTCCGTGGTACTTGTCCGGACGTTACGCCGTTCTGCCCTGCGAACTGCGCCGTGGATTCAATCGAGGCGATCCACGCTTCGACCGATTCGATATCTTTAATGGCTGCCAGTTCCGCCCTGTGTTGCCGGTTCGATTTGAAGTATGTGACCGCGGGAACTTCCCAATCCGAACCATGCAACGATTCTCGCCACTCCGGCATGACACACTGAAGTTTGCCGAATGCCTCAATGAAGCGCCGGTATAGAAACGGTCCAGAGTGTTCCAAAATCGCTGAAACGCGATACGGTGGTCGATTTGGCGGATACCACTGAATCTCGCTCCGAGTGGTGATAAGGCCACGTTCGGAAAGCCACAGCAGAAGCATCGGATGCTTCCCGGACAATGCTGATTCGTGCCACTGGTCGCATCGGAGCGATAGCCACCATTCCAGCAGGTCGCCACGATCGGCAACAATTATCGGTGAGAAGTTCGACTTCCCAATCGTAGTGAATGGAACCGCATCAAGTGGGTTCATCGTTCCGGTTCCTGTGTTCCGGATGTCCTGAAGAAAACGAAATGCGGAAGTGGTTCAGGAAAACCGCTTGTCGGTCGGGCTCATGACTTCCCGGCCTATCCGCCTTCGATGCTCAGAGTCTACTGGAAATCGTTGACGGGTTCCTGTCCGAACCATTCCCGCAGAACTTCCCCCGCCGCGCTCACACTGCCTGAGGCGTCTTGTACGGCTTCCCGGTCGCCTTGATCGGGCGTGATGCCCTCTAGCCGCCTGAGAGTCTCCAGAACGGCGGTCATTTGCCGGATAGCCAGTTCCTGCAGCGCTCGCTGCGTTGGTGTCAGATTCGTATCGGCCTGGCTCATCGTCCACCGCCTTCAAGTTCGGAGAATGCCTTATCGACGAACGCCAAGGCACGTTCTGCAGATTTCGCTTCTGCCCGATCGTCTGACAGAGTTTCCATCCGCCGAATCGACTTCCAAGCGCGTTGCAGATCCTCAAGCGCTTGAACCATCAATGGGGCCGCAAAATAATCAACGGGGCCGCTGGTGGGGCCAAGGATCTCCGATATCATCGTTTCCTTAGCGTTCTGGGCATTAGGTTCAAGTCCCTCAGCGCCCATTTTTCGTTCCCGCAGGGGTGTGAAGCCATCCGCAGAACCCCGTAAAACATTGGTTTTTACGGGGTTCTTTGTTTTTGATGGTTTGACAGTTTCGGCCAGTTCGCGTGTCTTGTGTGCCACCTGGTGTGCCACCAAACCCTTTTTTTTACCAACGTGGTTTGACTGGTCACCCTCAGGGAGTGCCACAACTTCCGACGATGCCCGAACGAAATTTTCGGCGCGCAATTGCCGATCATGCTTCGAGGCGACCAACTGACTGTTTCCCAGCCACGCGGTGACGGCATAACGGGGAAATTGTTCCGGAAGTTCTGTTTCCCCTGCCAGTTTTGCCAAGAGCAGCGGCGTACTTTTGCAGAGTTTCAAAGTCCGGTGTGTTTTTGTGGTTTTCGAGTCGCGAGATATTGCCTCTCGGAATCCCGGCAGTTTCTTCAAGGGTTCGCAGCGAAACGCCTTGAGACTCTCGCACAGCCTTGAGCAGATCCACGGCAGAAACAATGTCGGCCTGGCCTCGCAATTGATCCACGATCGGATTCCAGAACGTACGTTCCTGTTCAATGTTGGTCTCAGCCAACGCGGCTTGAAACCGTTTGCGTTCGGCAGGCGTCGGAGCTCGTTTGATGGTTGTCACGGCGTTGCCGTTCAGGCCTTCCCCGTCATGCACGGCAGAATCTGCCGCACGACGGCTCGTCCGGAAAACCAATACATCCGGAATAAACTCTACAGTTTCACAAATTGCCTGACCGATACTTTCGATAAGACCCTCCCGATGCGCAAAGTCTGTTGGTATTTCCGTACAGACAATGCACGTCACAGGATGGTGAGCACCCAGCGAAGGCAGTGCACAGCTGCAACTTCTCCAAGGATGGATCAATGCGGATTCGGCATTCACTCAAATCGCTCATTCCCGTCATACTGATGTTGGCGAGCGCTCGAACTGCTCAGGCTCAGGGTGGACCACCAATGCCTGGAATGGCTGGCCCTGGCATGCCAGGCTATGGGATGCCCATGGCTGGCGCTCAGCAGGTTCCGGGCTCCTACGGCATGTATCCGGCTCAGTCGCCCTATCAGGGGATGTTTGAACAGACATACCAGCGGGACGGGACATGGTTTAAGAATTCGGTTGGCGGTTTCGGTGCAGCGAACAAGCCGCGTGACTGGTTCGTGAATCTGGACTTCACGAAATCGTACAACCGGAAATTGCACGGCTTGGTGGGTGCGGACGGTGTGCAGACATATTTTCAACAGAACGACCCGGCCAGCAACGGAATCAATCCCGGGCTGTCGTTTTATCGCTATTTCGACGCTGCAAATGCCAGGATCATTCCGGACTTGAAAACTAACGGGATCAGATTATCCGGTGGATTCTGGAATCCTGACGGCTCCGGATTCCTGTACAGTGGCGGATATCAATTTGACGGCACATCCAAATTTGACGCTCGCGAACAGGCGCTTCATGGGACACTGGACACTGCGGCGGCGCTTCAATTCCAACGCGATGCTGGCCGAATCGGCTATCAGCCTTTCATTCTGGATCGCACCGATCTGGATATCGTGCAAAACGAAATTCTTGCTCCGGGCGTCGTCTTTGACAGTACAGACAGTGTGAGTTACGGCACCTACGGATCAACGTTTGATGTTCTCGACCGAACGTTGCTCAATCTGTACGGCCTCCCGACAACCAGCGGGCGCACGCCCATTGTTGTCAATGGAGAAACAGCCCCGTACGACCTTCAGTTCAATTTGAGCCATTCCATCAATACGGGCGGAGCCAATGCTGCCTGGGCCTTCAGCCCAGTTTACGACAACGACAATATCAAAGTTCGACCCATCTTTGGCGGTCGCTATTTTCGGATTGATGAAACATTCCAGTTTGACGGTGCGTCCACGTTGTTGGCGTATAACGACGATGGCGACGCGGATACGCCGATCAATGCAAAGGTCTTTCTGCCTGGCGATGGGATCATCCGGAACACCCCGCCTGTAAGGACGTATACCGCGCCGATCGGTCCCACATCACTGATCGTCTATTCATACATTAACAGCCATGTTATCAGCAATCTTTCCGGTCCGGACCTCGGATTTCAATATGACCTGGGCCGCACAAAAGGAATTCAGGTGACTGGTGCGACCCGTGTTGCCGCAATGTTCAACAACGAACGACTCAAAATGAGTGGCGACAACATTGGAAATTTCATGGGTATCGAAGTCGTTCCCGATCCGGTCACTGGTGCCAACATCGCGTCGCGGATGTACGACACAAATACATCGCAGGGGCCATCACTCAACGCCTTTGCCGACTCCGGCAGCAGCACGCATCTGTCACCTTTGTTCGAACAATCTTTCAACGCTCAAGTCCCGATCTTCCACCGCGTTCCTGTGTTGCAGGACATGTGGCAACTGGAAGATGCCAAGCTGAGTGTTGGCTGGACCTTCCTGATGATTGGTCAGGTGGCCGACCCGAACGCCTCAATCGTTTACGATTCCAGTCCCACGACAGGAGATTTCCTGCACTATGAATCTGATCGAAACACCTTCTATCAGAACACGCTCAATATCGGCGTGAACTGGAGTTATTGAGCCGATGCCGGCTGTGCGTTCGAATCGGAATCAGTGTTTA
>JAYUVA010000222.1:0-2602 GCA_043754375.1 Candidatus Kuenenia sp.
TAAGCACCAGTGCAGAAGTTGCTTTGTTTAACCGCGTGCCCATCGGGCCGCGCTTCGCTGCCAATCGCGGGGCGTTGCCCACGCGGTTAAACGATATTATGCCAAACGACTTCTGCCGAGGTGCTAAGACATTTTTCACCACAGAGATCACTGAGGAGCACAAAGGAATCGCAGTGGAGTGACGCTGGGACACGCCCAACCACCTCAGAGGGAATCAGGATTCTATCGCGTCGGGTCAACGATCACTTTCATTGCGCCCGGTTCACCGGCGTAGAGTCGCTGGAACCAGGCGGGACCGTCGTTCAGGGATATTGTTGCTGTGATCAATGGATCAACACGAATCGCACGGCGTTGGAGCAGTTCGATGCACGCCGGATACTCACCGCGGGAACCACAAGTGCCGTGGATTGTGAGTTCCCTGGTCACGATCGCCTGCAGCGGCATTTCAACCTTCGGTGAAAGGTTTCCCACCAGCGTGACACTGCCACCTTTGCGAGCGCACGCGATGGCCATATTGACGGTTGAGGCGATACCAACCACTTCCAGGACAACATCGGCTCCACGACCGCTGGTGAGCTTTCTCACTTCAGCCGGCACATCGACTGCATCTCCTTTGAGTCCGATATCTGCACCCAGCTCTTTTGCCTTTTCAAGACGATCTTCTGCCAGATCGACCGCGATGATCCGCCCACAACCCGCAAGCCGCATCGCCTGAATTACCAGCAGGCCGATCATGCCGCTGCCGACGACGACTGCCGTGTCGCCCAGCGAGACGGGTGTCCGGTTTGCGGCGTGTACGGCGATCGACACGGCTTCAATCATGGCGGCATGTTCAAATGGCAGTTCCTCAGGAAGGAGGTAGCAGATATGCTGCGGCACTGAGACGTATTCCGCGAAAGCGCCGTGCCGTCGGTATTCTCCGCACGACACACCCAGCACCATGCGGTTGTCGCACAGATTGATGTCGCCACGACGGCAAAAGAAACACTGACCGCACGACACGGTCGAATCAAACGTCACGCGATCACCGACTTTGAACGACGTCACCTGACTACCAATTTCCGTGATCACGCCAGCCGCTTCATGTCCCATCACCAATGGCGGAATCCGACGACCGGTACTGCCATCGTACCCGTGAATATCACTGCCGCAGATGCCACAGGCTCGCACCTGTACGAGTACATCGTTTGCAGAAACTTCCGGCATTGGAAATTCCGTCACCGTCAGGTTCTTGTATTCAGTTAACAACATTGCCTTCATTGCAGAAAACCTTCAGAGACCTGCTGGATTCAAAAACTCATGACGTGCGATTCTGGTGGAGTTGGATGTGTTCGGCAAGCGACCTTCCGAATTTGCTGAGTATTGTCGAACATCGGGAGTGTCGCTGAATTGCCGCCACCTTTCAGATAGATATGGTCGCATTCTATTGTGAAATTGGGAGAGCGAGTAAAGTGCTGGCGGGGTCGCAGCAGCCAGGAAGTTCGATAGAATCCCCCGATCGCGTGTTGTAAATATCACCAGATTGTGCGAGATACAGAATGAGTGGTCAGGATCTGTCGCAGTTTCATCAACCAGTGAATGATCTGTTTGTATCGTCGGCAACTGAAAGCGAGCGAGAGCAGTGGAAATTGTCAGAGGAACAGATCGCGTTCTTCCACGAACACGGCTACGTTATCGGGCCAAAAGTTTTGACGGATCGACAGATCGATCAGTTGCGAAGGGAATCAGAGACACTCACCGTGCCCGGTCATCCCGGTTCGGAATTCTGGTACGAATACAATTCGAATGAATCCCCGGATCCCGCTCGTGTCCTGTTTCATGCGCTCGGCGCGTGGCGCGTGGCTCCGGCGTTTCATGATGTGCTCTGGAACGCGGCCTTCACAACGCCCGCATCGCAGCTGCTCGGTGGGACAGTCAGGTTCTGGCACGATCAATTGTTCTGTAAACCGGCCATGCATGGTGGTGTCGTGGCATGGCATCAGGACTATTCTTACTGGACGCGCACGAAGCCCATGGCACATCTGACGTGTTGGATCGGCCTGGACGACAGCACGGTCGATAATGGATGCGTCCACTATGTCCCTGGCAGCCATCGCTGGAATCTGCTTCCAGTTACGGGCCTGGCGGGTGACATGAATGCGATCAAAGATGTCCTGAATGCCGAACAATGGCAGCAGTTCAATCGCCATGTACCGGTCGAACTTAAGGCGGGCGAATGTGTGTTTCATCATCCGCTCACCATTCATGGCTCATTTGAGAACCGCACCCCAAATCCCCGTCGCGCAGTTGTCATCAATGTGGTTCTCGATGGCGTGCGCAGCGAATCCGATAAGCCACTGCTGACCGGAATTCCCGTAATTCCATCGGGGCAGCGGTTGGAAGGACAGTTTTTCCCAATGCTCTATAATCCTGAACGCGCTCCGTAGCTCAGGCGGTCCGCCGACTGAAGGTTTCTATGATGCGGACACCATGAGCAGAATCGTGCTGACGGACTGTTGATTTAATCGTTTAACCCTGAGCCGCAGGTTTTGAAGTTGCGCAATTGCAGTATTCGTCGCGAAATCGTAGCTTGACTCTCCAGAGTCGAGCCCCGTACGTAGCG
>JAYUVA010000223.1:0-2673 GCA_043754375.1 Candidatus Kuenenia sp.
GTGGCCAGCCGAGCGAGTTTCGCTCGACGTTTCCATCGCGCGAGGATTGGATTATTACACCGGGACAATTTACGAAACGCTGCTCGGTGATCTTCCGGACATTGGCAGCGTCTGCTCCGGCGGCCGCTATGACAATCTGGCTGACCTGTTCACGGCCCAACATCTTCCCGGCGTCGGTGCCAGTCTTGGACTGGATCGTATGCTTGCCGCCATGGAAGAACTTGGCCAGACGCAAAAAAGAACTACACCCGCACCGGTGCTGGTGACCATGTTCGATGCTGAACGTGTCATCGATTATCTGCGACTCGGGCGCACGCTCCGCAAAGCCGGTATCGCGACTGAGGTCTATCCGGAAGCGAAGAATATCGGCAAGCAGATGAAGTACGCTGACAAGAAAGGATTCAGGCTGGCCCTCATCGCAGGCGGAGATGAATTTGCCGCCGGTGTCTGGCAGGTAAAGAATCTCAGAAACGGCGCGCAGGCATCCATTGCGACGGCTGATCTCGTCGCCTATCTGTTGACTGAATTGAATGTGCCTGCGTAGCTTGACTCTCTGAGTCGAGTCCCTCGCTCACCTTAACACCCAGCGCGGGCTTCGCCCGCAACCCAAGCTGAAAAGATGTCAGTCGCAAGCCACAAGTAGCGTGGTTGCCCGCGTTGCCCTGTTCTTACTTTTGTGACTCTTGTGAGTTTTTGTGGCAAGCACTCTTCGTTCAATTATTGTTTGTGAGTCAGCCATTTTTCTGGCCACAAAGAGGCACAGGATTCACAAGAGGAACAATGGAATCACCTGCGAATCGGTCACTGCCATCATCGCATTTCAACATCCCGATACCAAACGACTTAGAAAAATCGTGGACTGAGATTTTTTGCGTTCTGCGCAAATTTTCCGCGTTAGTAGTACAGAAGCCCGGCATTGTGAAAATGCCGGGCTTCCGCTGTTGAGAACCGGATTGGCTATGTCATCCGAGACGCTTATGCAGGCTGCATTGCACCAATCACTTCCCGCAGCCGGCCACGAGCGGTGTGCAGTCGTCGCTTGATCGTTCCGATCGGGCTTTCAAACTGCTCGCTCATTTCCTTCAGCGAAGAACCTTCAAAGTAGAAGGCCCAAAGAGTTTCTCGGTCCATATGGCCGAGTTGATTCAATCCCTCGCGAACCTGTTCGATGTTTTCCTGTCGAATCATTGCAGAAAAGGGAGTGTCGTCCGTCTCCTGCAGGCCATCGAAGGACTGAGGTTCAAGGCAGGTTTCATTTGGTCGCCGTACAGCTCGATTGATGGACAATCTGACGGCGATCTGGCACAACCAGCCACCGAATCGTTCGGCATCCTGCAACTGAGGCAACTTACGGAAGGCTCGCAGAAAAACCTCCTGCACGACTTCATCAGCTTCCGCCGTGTTGCGCAATCGCTGCATGACAATGCCGTAGATTCGAGACTGGAACAAAACGACAAGGTCGCTGAATGCATCCCGATCGCCGGACTGAGCTCGCAAAACAAGTGGTGTGAAAGAATCAGTGATCATATGTCAGACTCCAGTCTGAAAATCACGTCGTGGCATTCGAATGATCGCCTGTCGCGGAAATCGAATGTGGCGTGAATGGGATTCGCAGGAACAGCCGTGAGTCTTGAGGAATCAACGCTGAAACAACAGCGAAAACCTCGGAAACTCACACGAAGAACATGGATGGCACACCGTGTGCGATCCATTTCGAGCGGTTCGAGCAGAAGAAGTTTGAATTTCGTCCTGAAGACGGGAGCTGGCTGCCCCTTAACTTCTGCCGCTGATACCGGTCAGACAACCCAGGCCTTGATTCAAGGCCCGCTCCGGGGTTTCGAGTAATCTCGAAAAGGAGCGACTGAGCGAACTTAGACAGCGATCGGAGAATCCTCCGCAACACTGTTTCGAATCGCTCGCCGGGTGTCCGTGCAGATAACGCCAGCGCAAATCGCGCATGGAGCCTTTCTGCTTCGGTACCACTGCAAATACTGCGGGGGAGGCAGAACGGACGAACAGCCCGGCAATCACATGGGCCGCGACGGCCTGTGTTGATGCAATCAGAGCGTGTATCGTTGTGTTCAGCAGCATTGTTCTGCCCCCAGAATTGGTCCCGCATCCGTTGTCGGTCACTGTGACTGACGCTGGTCTTTCGGTCCATGTGTATCGTCGCAAATCCGCGACGCAAAAAAGTCAGCAACAACAATTGTTGCCGACACAACAACTTTTCCAATTCGGCGGTTCAGGATCTTTCAAAGGTTTCCCGAATCCGTCATCCGAATCATCCGTTGACCCCTAGACACGGGATCTTCTGAGTTGGTTCGCCAAAACTCTTCAAGATCGCTGAGAATTTTTCAGAAATGTTCAGAAACCTGAATTTCTCAGGCTTTTGATCGTCGGGGAAACTTCCAACTTGCCGATTTCACGACCCACCGCTGCCATCGCCGCCGAAGGGCTCGCCGAACATTTCCAGACTTAAGGAACTTCGGTCCGGAATCCTCAATTCCACGAACCTTTGGATTCAAATCCTGTCCCTTCCATCGAAATGAAACGCTGGTCCTTGGCAGCAAGGTTGCAGGACGATAACATGTCAGGAATGCTCCTATAGCTCAGTTGGTAGAGCAACTGACTCTTAATCCGTAGGTCGAAGGTTCGAGTCCTTCTGGGAGCACT
>JAYUVA010000224.1:0-4045 GCA_043754375.1 Candidatus Kuenenia sp.
GGTGTGTGCTGACCACTGGCGAAGCCCTGCTGACGTCCTGAATCGGATCTGCCCCTATGCTGCATTCTTCACTTCGTTCGTTGATGGTTTTGCTGTTGCTGGCCGTGACCGTCGAAGCACGTGCGCAGGTTGCGAAATGGGCCGACAAAGAACTTGCGGTGCATGAGGGATTGCAGCTCTGGCTGGATGCGTCGCGGATCAATGAGTTTCGCAAGTCCACAAATAGCCCCGAGTTGGTCTCAGGCGATGCTGTGACGTCTTGGCCGGATAGCACCAGACTGCAACGAATCTTCCATCAGGCCGATGAAAGGTTGCGGCCCAAACTGGTTCGAGTCGGTGATGGCTGGTTGATGCGATTTGATGGCGAAGATGATTACTTTCGTCTGCCGAAAATCGGCGTCGATCTGCAGGCGGCGACTGTGTTCATTGTCGCCGCACCGCATGCGAACCCCGGTGACTTTCGAGGCGTCTTTGCGACCAACGCTCGGGATCGCCGGGATTATGAGTCTGGCTTGACCATGGATCTTGGACCGGGGCCATCGTTCAAATTCGACCAGTTAAACGTTGAAGGCAAAGGATTCGGCGGTGCCAACGATTTACTCAATTCCGACAGCGATTTTGGCACTCTGCATACAATCGAAGCGGTGTTTGATGCGACGGCAAAACAAGTGACGCTGTGTCTCGACGGCAAGCTGGAAGGTACTCGCCCATTCGCACCGTCTGAAATGTCGTTCGATGAAGTCACTGTTGGAGCACGCTTTTATACGAATGGTCCAGAGGCTCAGGAAGTCCGAGGACCGTTTCAGGGAGATATCGCCGAGCTGCTTGTCTACAATCGAGTCCTCACGGATGCAGAGACCACAAGCGTTCGCCAATATCTCAACAGGAAGTATGAAAAGCTTGCGGAGGAATTACCCGGTGAACTGAAACTGGCGGGTTCGGGCGGCGTACCGCTCGTCAAGGCCGAAAATCCCCCGGCAATACAGATGTTGCAGCCGGGATTCTCAGTCCGCGAGATTCCTGTCGAACTTACCAACGTCAACAACGTTCGCGTTCGAGGTGACGGAAAGCTTGTGACGCTGGGGTATAACGGCGACATTCATCTCCTCAGCGACACCGACAGCGACGGCATCGAAGACAAGGCGGAGTTGTTCTGGAAAAACGAAGGCAGCATTCGTGGCCCGCTCGGCTTGCTGCTGACGCCACCCGGCTACGCAAAGGGCAGCGGCGTGTTTGTGCCGAGCAAAGGCAAAGTATCACTGATCATCGATACCAACGGTGATGACAAAGCCGATGAAGAAATCATCGTAGCGACCGGGTGGAAGGAGATCCCTCAGAATGTCGATGCCGTCGGGATCACAATGGATCAGGATGGCAATCTTTATTTCGGACTTGGCACTGTCAACTACGCGAATGCGTATCTGGTCAACGACAAAGGCGTCGCTGAATACGACCTTGCATCAGAGCGGGGAACCGTGCAGAAAGTTTCTGCCGATTTCAGTCGGCGAGAGACGATCTGCACCGGTATTCGCTTTCCGATCGCGTTCGCATTCAATCAGGCTGGCGATCTCTTCTGCACCGAACAGGAAGGAGCCACCTGGCTCCCGAATGGTAATCCTTTCGACGAGCTCCTGCATATCCGACTGGATGGCATCGGCCCGAACGGCAAGCCCGCGACAAAGCGGCACTTCGGATTCCCACCGCGACATCCCCGTCACAATCCCAATGTCATCGACGAACCTTCGACGTTCGACTTTGCGCCGCAGCATCAATCCACCTGCGGAATGGTGTTCAATGAATCCATCAACGGAGGTCCCTTGTTTGGACCCGAATCATGGGCGGACGATGCAATTGTGTGTGGCGAATCACGTGGAAAACTCTGGCGGACGAAACTCGTCAAGACGCCATCCGGCTACGTTGCGGCGTCGCAACTGTTCGCATGTTTACAGATGCTGACGACCGATGCATGCGTGGCTCCTGACGGAGGCCTGATTGTGGCCTGTCACTCTGGGCCGCCGGACTGGGGCACAGGACCAACAGGGATCGGCAAACTGTTTCGAATTCAAATGGAACAACCGGAGGCTGCTCGTCCGGTTGCGACCTGGGCTGAGGGACCGCAGGAGATCCGAATTGCGTTTGACCGCCCTCTGGATGCCACACAGCTTCATCAACTGACGGAACGCATCCGAATTGAATACGGCGAACACGTTCGCGCCGGAGATCGCTTCGAAAATCTGATGCCTCCCTATGCCGCCGTCCGCGCCCAGTTGATCAAACCGCGTTTCGCGTTATGTGTGGCAGGAACGGCAGTGACCAGCGATATGCGAACACTCATCATCAACACGACTCCGATGACTTCAAACGACTATTATGCCGTGACGGTTCCGATGCAGTCAGAGCTTGATGTGGACTTCGCTCTTCATGGCGTTGAAGCCGGATGGACTCCTGCCGCAGGAAATGCAACTCCTGCATGGTCCGGCTGGTTGCCGCATCCTGATCTGACGGTTGCGAAGGCGATGCTTGAAGGCAGCGCAGGGCATGAAGCTCTCTGGACCGCACTTGAGCAACCCGGAATCCTGACGCTCACATCAAAGCTGAACCTGCATCACATCCTGCGTCCGGCGATTCAGCCTGGCGCAAGCATTGACTACGAATGGCCTACCGAAGAAGCGATTGTCACGTTCAGCAGCGATCACGAAATTGTTGTCCAGGCCAGCCGCGCTACGGATGCAAATCAGCCTGAAACCGAGATCGCCGTTGTCTGTGATCAATCCAATGTAGAATGGCAACTGGCGACGTTCAGGACTTCTGCGGATCATGCTGAACCTGTCGATGTCATCGTCGCGATTCAAACGGGAGGCAGCCCGATTCCTGAACTGAAGGTCTCGGTTCAGACGCACGAGGATTCTTCCCTTCGGCCTCTGCAACTGCATCGATTCCTTCTGCCGTGGGTTGACGTGAATTCGAAGAGTGATTCGGCAACACCGGCCGCGTCTTTGAAGATTGCTGAACTGGAAGGCGGCAGCTGGGCTCGCGGACGCAAAGTGTTCCGCAGCGAAGCGGCAAGTTGTTTCAAATGTCATTCCGTGGGCGGAGGTGGAGCACGAATTGGACCGGATCTGAGTAACCTCGTGCATCGTGACTATGCGTCAGTGATGCGCGATGTCGCGAACCCGAGCTTCGGAATTAACCCTGATTACATCGGCCATGTGATCGCTCTTAACGACGGGCGCGTTCTCACCGGTGTCCTGCAAACGGACGGAGATCAACTTTTGCTGGGCGATGAAAAAGGCACCGTCACGAAGCTTGCGAAATCAGACATTGAATCCATGACGGCGTCGAAGACATCCGTCATGCCGACCGGAGTTGCCCAGAAGCTGACCGCTGATCAGTTGAAAGATCTGATCACCTATCTAATGACGCCGCCGCCTCACATGCCGCTCGCATCGCCACTTACCGCACCACCGTTGCGAACTCAGGCGGAGGTCGCCATTGCACTCGCGGGATCGCCGCAGGTTCCGGAACCCACACGTCTATTGAATCTCGTACTGGTCGATGGGCCCAAAGATCACGGGCCTGACGAGCACGATTATCCGGCGTGGAAGTCCGTCTGGGAAGAACTGCTTTCCGCTGCCGACAATGTTGCAGTGTCCACAGCGACAGAATTTCCGAACGACGAACAGCTGGCTGTGGCGGACGTGTTGTTGTTTTTCCAGAAAGGCAGTTTCGAACCCGACCGACCGGCAAAGATGGACGCATTTTTCGCGCGCGGCGGCGGAGCGGTCTACATTCACTGGGCCGTCAATGGCAACGATCAGGTGCAGGAATTCTCAAAGCGAATCGGATATGCATCGTGGGGCGGCCGCATTGCTTTTCGTCACGGGCCGCTGACTCTTGACATTCACAACACCGATCATCCGATTGTCCGCAACTTTGAACAGTTGCAACTTTACGACGAAAGTTACTGGAAACTCACAGGGCAACCGCAGGACGTCGCGCTGCTGGCCACGAGTACTGAAGATGGCATGCCGACGCCGCAAATGTG
>JAYUVA010000225.1:0-3884 GCA_043754375.1 Candidatus Kuenenia sp.
GACGACATGATTTCCTACATCCCGTCGCGCCGAGTCTGGGACGAAGGCGGCTACGAAGGCGGCTCAAACCTGTACGAATACGGCCGTCCCGCCTTCCGCTGGGCCGGTGACATTGAAGACCGTATCGCGGCCACGGTGCATCAACTTGTGAAGCAGGTGCGCGAGTAGTGAACTGTCCCTGAATCGCTTGCGTGTTGCGGAGCGAAAGTCACGTCCGGAGCCGGCCTTGCCTCCATTTTTTTCGGGCCTCGACTTTATTGTCAGACGGATGGTGCAACGAACAATAGAGCTCCATGGCTGTGGAGTTCATCACTCGTACTGGGTGGCAAGGGTCATCCGAATGCACGAGCGTGATATCTTAACGCGGGAATTGCCCGCAACCAATAGTTGCCCGTCACTCCGTGGCGGGAAGACTCTCGTCGGGTACACGAGCAATAATCATGCGCGCATCATTCAAAGTAAGACTTTAATTCTCTTGTTTGCCCTGATCATGTGGAGCGTTCCAAATTCTTACGGTCCCGTCGTAGCCCGCTGAAGCGAGATGTGTCCCTTCCGGATTAAATGCCAGTGACGTGACCATCCCGTGATCTAATGTAAGGATCGATTGGCCGTTGGAGAGACTCCAAAGATGGATCACGCCGTCCCATCCTGCCGAGGCCAGACGTGAACCGTCCGGGGAATACGCAAGGGACATGAGTTTTTCACGATGTCCCCGGAGTTCGTGTTCTAGTTCCCACGTCTTAGTGTTCCAAAGTTTGACAGTGTGATCGTCACTGGCTGTTGCCATCTGAGTTCCATCAGGGTGAAACGCAACGCATCTGACCTCAGCGGAATGTGCTGCGATCGACTGCACTTTCTGCAACGACGACGCATCCCAAATCCACACACTTCCGTCCGCGTGGCTGGTTGCGATCAGTTTGCCGTCGGGACAAAATGCCACCCAATAGACCGAGTCGGGACCGCCTGACAGCACTCCAACCAGGGTTCCTGAGTTCGGTTCAAAAACTTTCATGCTTCCATTGAACCCCACGGCTGCCAATCGGGAACCGTCTGCGTTGAGATCCAGGCTCCTGACGTAGCTGAGGGTTTCCTTATACGTCGAAATGAGGTCGCCGGTGGCGGCATTCCATTGCTGAATTTTGCCTTCATGGTTGCCTGTGTAAATCCGATGGCCATCACGGCTGTACTTCAGCGCCATCGTGTCGTTGATGACCTGTTTGAGTTGATGCATTTGAGTACCAGTCGATGAATCGCAAATCGAAATCGTCTGAGCGCCAAGGTCGAATGCGGCCAAATGCGGGCTCACCGGATTGAAAGCCACGCAGAAAGCCGCCGAACCGATGATCACTGGCTCCTGTCCTGCGTTCGCATTCCAGATCCTGATGGCATTCGCATCACCTCCCCAGGAATTGCCACCTGCCGAGGCAATCCGGTCACCATCCGGGCTGATCGCCACACCATTCACGCACGCCGCGTGCCCCTGAAATTCATGGAGGGCGGTACCACTAGCCACATCCCAAATATGAACTGTCTGGTCGATGCCACCGGAGACAAGGCGGTCTCCTTTCGGGGTGAAGGCCAGGCACTTGATGTCGCCCCGCTGGCCTTCGATCGTTCGCTTTCGCATTCCCGTCGCAACGTCCCAAAGATGAATGTAGTTCACACCGAAAGAACGCCCATCCATCGGAATCCCGGTCGTGGCGGCCAGCGTCACTCCATCAGAACTAAAGGCCACTCCTGCAATGATTTGATCAGGGTTTTGCAAGGTGAGTTTAGCTTCACCGGTCTTCCAGTCCCAGAGTTTGACGGTGGTGTCTGCGCTGCCGGAAGCGATGGATTCACCATCCGGACTAAAGGCGATTCCCTGGACACTGCCGGAGTGACCAGTCAGCGTCCGAACTTCCTTTCCCGAGGTAACATCCCACAGTTTGATCGTCTGATCATCGCTTCCTGTAGCAAGCTGCGAACTGTCCGGACTGAACGACACTCCACGGACTGCCGAGGCATGGCCTGTGAGAACTGTCCGCGATTCATTCCGGGCAAAGTCGATCAACAAAGTGACGCCATCTTCGGTGCCACATGCAATTCGACTGCCGTCGGGGCTGCAGGCGATACATAGGATGGGCTTCTCGTGCAGAGGGAGGTGCGCGTCCGCAGTTCCATTCTCCGCATTCCAGATCGTTATCGAACCATCGCCTGAACCAGAGACGAGTTGGCGGCCACCGGGAGCAAACGCGACGCAACTCACATATGATGGCTGCAACGGGAATGTAACACGTTCACGATGCGCCAGATGATTCCAGTAGTACCACTCGAAGCCTCTCAGGTCTTTTTGCCCGTCAGCGGGGATATGCCGATCGAGGTATTCGCGGACGGACTGAACATCATGATCTTCCCAAAAGTTTTGTACCAGATGCATGTGGTCGAGGTACATTCGCTGTTCGACTTCACGTGATTTCTCGTCGGCTCGACGCGCCTCTGATTGAGCTGCGGCGGCATTGGCGGTGGCGGCGGCTTCTGCCGTCGTGGCACGATTGCGTTCAAGTTCGGCCGCTGCTCGTTGTTCACGTTCATTCGCCTCTGCCAGTATCGCTGCCTGACGCTCACGATCGGCCCGAAAGGCGAATCCCAGACTGACCATCGTTGCGATGATCAGCAGCCCCGCAAAGGCCGAAGCTGTTGCCAGCAACAGCCGATGCTTGCGCATGAATTTTTGAAGTTGATAGATCGCCGTCGGCGGAACTGCAGTGACAGCTTCGCCACACAGGTATCTGCGAATATCCGCCACAAAGCCATTTGCTGTTTCGTAGCGCCGATTGCGGTCCTTATCCAGAGCTTTCATGACGATCCAGTCAAGATCTCGCTGCAGAAGTCGGCTCAACCTCAGCGGCTCGATTCGACGCTGTGCCGCAATGCTGGCAAGTGTCCCGCTACCGCTCAGACGGAGACTCGGCCTCGGGGCCTCAACTTCCTTGATCAATCGCACGACTTCCTGCCACGCTGCCTGCTGGAACTGCTGCCTCTCCAGCGGGGTTGATCCCGTCAGGAGTTCGTACAACACCACGCCCAATGCGTAGATATCCGTTCGCGTGTCAATGTCAAGGTTATTCAATTCGGCCTGTTCCGGGCTCATGTAAAGTGGTGTTCCCAGTATTAATCCGTGTGCCGTGTAGAGTGATTGATCAGTCAGCGGCTGATGGATCGCCTTCGCCAATCCGAAATCTATCACCTTGGGGACCGGAAGACCGTCATACAGGCAGATCAGAATATTCGATGGCTTGAGGTCGCGGTGAATGATTCCTTTTTGGTGCGCGTGTTGAACGGCGAGGCAAACAGGGATGAACAATTCCAGGCGATCTTCAACGGTCAAACGGGTATTGTCGCAGTATTGAGTCAGCGGCACGCCTTTGACATATTCCATCACGAAATACGGTCGTCCCTGTTCGGTCATGCCGCCGTCAAACACTTTGGCGATGTTCGGATGATCCATCACGGCCAGAGCCTGACGTTCGGCTTCAAACCGAGCCAGCACCTGCTTTGAATCCATGCCGGCCTTCACCAGCTTGATGGCGACTCGACGTTTGACCGGCTGCTGCTGCTCGGCCACCCAGACCGATCCCATGCCACCTTCACCTATGTTTTCCAGCAGCTTGTAGCGACCGCTGATGATGGCTCCGGGTTTTGGTTCGTGCTGCGGGACGAAGTTGGAATTCAGCTCCGGCATCGACTGCTGTCGGGTGGCCTGGATTCTATCGAAATCCAAAAAGAATTTAGCGAGTTCATGAGCCACGACCGGATGAGCCGCCATCAACTGCTGCCGATCCGGCTGCTCTCCTCGCTCGACCGCTTCAAGGTAGGCGGCGACAAGTGCGTCGAGGTTTGCA
>JAYUVA010000226.1:0-18287 GCA_043754375.1 Candidatus Kuenenia sp.
TAACTATCGGGAAAACAACGAAGACAGTTGTTTCGTCGATGACAGGCAGCGTTATGCCATCGTCGCCGATGGCATGGGTGGACAGAGTGCCGGGGAACGTGCAAGTGCCCTCGCAATAGAACTCATCCCGCGCTGGCTGGACAAACTGCTGGACTTCGAAAATGCGGATCCCCGGGCCGTCAACGACGCACTGGAGAAATCAATTGCGCATGCCAATTCGGAGATTATCGCGCTCAGCGAATTAGATTCCGGCATGCGAAACATGGGGACGACCGTGGTGATGATGGCTCGCGTCGGAGAACGGTTTTTCTTTACCGGAGTCGGCGACAGTCGCGCGTACGAATTGCGCGGCAGCAAATTCAGACAATTGACGATTGATCACTCGCTGACTCAGGCTCTCATGGATGCCGGTACAATTTCCGCTGAAGAAGCGAAAACGCATCGCTATCGCAATGTTCTGTACAAGTATCTTGGCAGCCGCGATGGCGCGACGGGCGGAACGGCAGTTGAAGTCGCTCCGAAATCCGGCGATCGATTCCTGCTCTGCAGCGACGGCCTGACAGATGGCCTGGACGACAGCGAGATCGCTGAACTGATGAAGTCGAACGAGGATCCTCAGACTCTGTCCGAAATCCTCGTCGATGCGGCACTTGAAGGTGGCTCGCGCGACAACATCACCGCGCTGGTTGTGATCTGCAACTGAGGTTGCGGCAGCCGATTATGCTGTCGTTGTTGAAAACGCAGGTCAAGCTACCATGGAACGTCGTGCCGCGAATGTAGTCGCTCGGCGAGTTCCAGCACACGAGGTCGCATATGCGTCAGCGCATCAACCACCGCCGGAATGGAGATGCCTTCGGTTTCGCAGACCACGCAGATGTCGTCTGTTTTTGTGCAACAGGCAGAAACACACGCTCCAAAATCGTTCTGCAGCAATGACGTCCAGACTTCAGCCGACTGCGAATCAGGAATCACGGCCAGCACACGCTGTCCACCACCCACATTCTGAAGTTTCGGCCTGGCATTTGCGGGAAACGTTGCTTTGGGTTCTGGCCGCCGTCCGGCGTTTGAAAACTGAGGGGCGCGGGACATACTCAGCAGCAGAAAGTTAGAGGCTTCTGACAGCAACTCTGCCGCATCGGCGGGACAGACATCGCGATTCAGAAACGCGCTGACTCGAAATCGACCAGTCGTCTGCAGATACACTTCAAGGGCCTCGATCATCTGTGCGGGGATTGTCGCAGAGCAGGGAACGCCGCCGTTCACCTGCAGCCCAAGAGCTTTCAGCCGGTCCCCGAGAATCCTGAATCGTTCTTCGAGACACCGTGGCAACGCATCCAAAAGCGACTGCAGGTGTTCAATCAATGTCCGGCAGATCGTCTGACATGTGAACAGCATACAATACTGACGGCAGAAGCCGCGCAGCGCTGTGTGACCGACGTTCGTCGCCTGCTCGGGTTTTCTGACTGAATATGGTTCGCACAGTTTATGGAAGGCACTCTTCAGGTCACTCTGCTGATTGCGACATGTCTCAAGTGCCTGATCGGTGTGGCGCATCAGGTCCCGGATTGCCAGGCTTGTCAAGGCGGGTCGCATTCGGGTGTCCAGCAATTGCCGGAGAAAGGATTCAACGAACTGCAAATCCAACGGCAATCGAGCAGCCAATTCCGCAGTGATTTCTCCCGTCACGCCAGCAATGGAATTGCATGATGCCGATGAAGAAGCATCCTGATTGACGATGGCGGAAACCTGTTCCCTGGCCGACGCAGCAGATTCCCGGGACAATCGCTGCCAGACGGTATCGGCGTATTCATCCATCCGCCGCGTGCGTTTGCCATCAAGCAGGTTTGGAATGACCTGCTGCAAAGCTTCGCTGCTGATCCCCAGTTGATCGAGTAGTGTCTTCCATTCGGGTGTGTCGAGTTCACTCGCCGCTGCCGATGGCTGTGCCCAAAGGCTGATCGCCGCAGATGCCAGTTGACCGGCTTCGCGATTGGCGACTTCCCACGAATCGGCATTAATCGTGGAGAGCCCGAATGAACGCAACGATGCTTCATGGCTTTCGGGAATGCGTGTCCGTTCCGGATTGCGCCAGGCATTCATTTCGCGACGAGCCGACGTCAGCGTTCGCAATTCAAGGTATTCGGCCGTGCGATTCGCGCCTTCGAAAAACTCCATGTCCGACAGGTCGTCACCGAGGTGTGCGAGCGTCATTTCGTCGAACGGTCTTGAAATTCCAGCGTCTGAAAAACGCGAGGTCAGTCCGGGGCGTTGCGCGCCAGGGACTGAGAAATGCTGGAGTTCCTGCAGAAAGCTGACCGTGTTGGCGTCCTGCATGTCGGCCAGTTGACGACCGTGCGCCGTGCCATGCAGCAATACAGACGTGATGCCGACGGGTGGCATTCGGCCATTGTTCACAAGTTCACGGACCAGCCATGCCAGATCCAGCATGCAACCGCTCGCTGTTCCTCCGGATGTTGAACCCACAAGACACACATCAATGCCGGCGGCATCGAACAACAATCCGGTTTCAGACGTGGATGTGCTGGCCGATCCGGAATTCATCAGTGCCATCAGGCTGTTTTTCAGTTCCATACGGATGTCTCCGGCGTGATCCACAAAGGCCAGGCGTCCCAGCGGGCGCATGCCTTCAACACGCCCGCTGCGGGGAATGTTGAACAGCCAGCGGCGGGCAAGCCACGTCAGATGTTCAGACGACTCTTTGCGATAATCCTGAGTCGTTCGCAGCGGAGCCGAAATGGTTGTGATCGCCTGGAAATTTCCGGGACTGCATTGTTTGAGGTCTGACAACGCCTGGTTGTCTGTATCGATGCACAGAAACTGAATTGCCGGCAAAGTTGCTTTCGGGAACCGCTGCCGGATTCTCTGATTCAACAGCACAACCGTCTGGCAACCAAGGCCGCCGATCCCGACAAACAACGTCGGCCGAAACTGCGAGTCCGCCGGCAGACTTCTGACCGGGGTCCGCAGACTGGCCATGCCGTGCTGCATCGAATGATTACTGGTGATCTTGACCGTGCTGGCAAGGGTCGTTCGTGATTCATGATGCTTCGTCGATACAGACTCTGACGATGCGCCGGTACCCAGAGACCTCGTCGGACGGCGTTTAGTGAGTTCGTCAATAAACTGGCGACAGCCTGCAAAGCGTGTGCGTGGATTCTTCGAAAGGGCGCGTGCAACGACCGCTCGATCAGAAGGCAGCAGACTGCTCAAATCCGGCGAACTCTTCAAATGTTGAGCCATCAGCTGCGAGGCTGTCCGTCCGTTGAACGGCGGAATGCCCGTGAGCATTGTCTGATACACAATGGCCAGACTGTATTGATCGCTGCCACGATCCGCGCGTCCTTCGAACAGTTCCGGCGGGGCGTAAAGCGGCGTGAAACCGTTGATTTGGGAATGTCGTGTATGGCCGACGGCTTTCGTCAGCCCAAAGTCACCAACCTTTGCATGGACACCCTGCAGCAGCAGGTTTTCCGGTTTGATATCCAGGTGCTGCAGGCCATGTTCTTCGAACATGAAGTCCAGAGCATCAGCAGCGTCGCGCAGGTAACGCAAAAGCTCTTCGCGCGAGACTCCGCGCTGCCCGGAGGCGACCAGCTCACGGAATCGCTGATCCAGACTGCGGTCTGCCAGTTCACTCACGACGATCACCCGTCCATCCACGACTTCCACACGTTCGATACTGAGCAGAAACGGATGACGCAGGTCACGAATGCGGTTCAGTGATTTGAGTTCTGTATCGGCTTGGGGACCATCCAACAGTCCAAACAGAATCTTGACGGCTTTAGGAAAACCGCCCGGCCCCACGGCGCGCCAGACCTCTCCAAACCCGCCCATGCCAATGCGCTCCTGCATCCGATAACCGGCAATTTCAGTTACGCCGGGAGACATTGAACTGTGCGATTTTTCATCGCTCATCAGGGCCGTCGAACTGACTTCGGTCTGGCTCATAGTACAACTTCTTTCACCGACCCGTTGTCGGGGTTTCTTCAAATGACGCATTCAGGGGACGAGTGGGAACACGAGTAAAAAATGATTCTGCAATATGATCAAAATGCTCCGGCTGCATCTCGAATGGAATACCGCGGTACATGCAGAAATTCCGGACCTGCAGCAACAAATCCCGCGGATGGCAGCGTCGTATCGGCCGCTCCTGCGAGCGGTAGTAGTTTCCCAGCAGGTGCTCAACCGATTCGGGATCGTATGTGCAGCCAAGTTTTTCAGACGCGATCTGAAATAACCGATGGATTTCTTCTTCATGCGGATCAGTGACTTCGATTCTGTACGGAATACGTCGCAGAAAGGCTTCGTCCACCAGATCAGCAGGATCAAGATTTGTGGAGAAAATGATCAACTGCTGGAACGGAACCTGAATCTTCTTTCCGGTTGGCAGCGTGAGATAGTCGTATTTGTTTTCCAGTGGCACGATCCAGCGGTTCAGCAGCTGTTCAGGGGACACGCGTTGACGACCAAAGTCGTCGATCAGCAGGCACCCGCAGTTGCTTTTCATCTGCAATGGCGCTTCACACGTGTTGCTCACCGGATCGTGACGAATCTCCAGACTGTCCAGGGTCAGTTCGCCACCGACGATGACTGTGGGCCTGCGAATGCGAATCCAGCGGCGATCAAACGGAAGTCCTTCATCCGGCTGATCGACGATTTCGTGATACGCCGGATCGAACAGAGTGATGATTTCCCGTCCGTCGATGATGGCATGCGGAATCCAGACTTCCTGTCCGAAACAGTGAGTCAGGCAGCGAGCGATCGTCGATTTTCCGTTTCCTGGCGCGCCGTACAGAAAAAGGCCGCTGGCAGAGTTGACCGCCGGCCCGATCATATCGAACAGTTCCTCTGACATCGATACGCCAAAGAACGCATCTTCGAGCTCTTCGCGGCGGATCGGCTGATCGCAGATCGCCTGCGCTTCGACGGAGATCACATAATCGCTGAGCGGTACCGGTGCTGGTCCTGTATAGGCACACTCGGAGTGGGATGTTTCCGCACGGCGACGGCCCTCTTCGGTGAGACCAAAGATATAATCGTTCAGACTGGCGCTGCCGCAGTGCAGCACCAGGCGTCGTGACTTCAACCGCTCCATCAGCCCCTCAATCATGCGGAACGGAACACAGACTTCGCTGGCAATCATTCGCCCGGTCTGATTTCCCGAAGAGCGCAGCAGACGACAGATGAGACCTTCAATAAAAGGTTCATTCAGACCCAGCTCATGCATGGAAGCGGGATCCGATGGCCAGAAATTCTCCCCGGCGAGCAATGCAGCGAGCAGTGCAGGATCACCGTTCTTTGCCTGTGTCGGACGTGCCATTAACATCGGTGTCAATTCTTAGTTGGAGGTCCAGTGTGACGCCGTTTCTGCGCGACCGAACAGGTATCCCTGAGCGAGTTCGAAGCCCAGTTCCTGACAGACTTCAGCTTCTTCAGGCGTCTCAACACCTTCAGCGAGCGGTACAACGTTCAAATCCCGCACGATACGAATCAACGATGCAATTGTGGCACGATGCTGTGGAGGACTGAATGCAATTCCGTGGACAAACTTCAGGTCGAATTTTAATATATCGGGCGGAACCTCAAACAGTTCCTGCAGCCGAGCCTGTCCCGCTCCAAAGTCATCGTAGGCCAGTCCCATCTTCAGGTCCTGCGTAACCTGACGCACATTCCGCAGCACACCACTGGAAGCCACAGCTCCTTCGTGAACTTCCAGTACGACCTGCGCGTCCGGAAAGTCGCAGCGCAATTGTTCCAGCGATGTGAACAGTTCGGTGCCGTGGAGTTCAACCGGGTGGGTGTTAAGGTAGAAGTGAGTATTTCCCAGGCTTTCGCCGATTCTCAGACCTTCTGTGCGACAGATCTGACTCAATTGAGCCTCAACGTTGCGTGTGGCAGCGACGCGGAACATCTTGTCAGGCGTTTCCAGTCCCAGCAGATAGCTGCGTGTTAACACTTCAAAGCCGACGCGAGTACGATCACTCAGGCGCAGGATTGGCTGGTAGTAGGGGCGCAATGCGGGGCGTCGCAGCAGTTTTTCAAATTGCATCTGAGCCAGCGCCTCGGCAGATGCGTCCGCCGGGATGGTGGAACTCATGTTTTCATCGGTGGACGATTCCAATGTGTACATCACACTTCCGAAATGGAGTACGTCACCAGACCGTAGTCCGGTCAGATTCTGCAGTTTGCGACCATTCAACAGCGTGCCGTTGGTGCTGTTGAGGTCGCGCACAAACAGGTCGCGATTGATGGTCAGCACTTCGGCATGACGTCCGGAAACGGTCGAATCGGACAGACAGAGATTGCTGGAAGGATGGCGACCGACCGTGAACGACGGACAGACCACGTTCACGCGCTGGTTGGTGCCATTTTCTCCGCCAATTCGCGAGAGAACCCACAAATCGTCCGGATGTGCGCTCGGTGGGCCATTCGGGGATGAGGTTTCGTCAATGCTCCACTGGCGTGTGTGCAGCATCAATTCGTCTTGAGTCTCGGCCATGGGTAAATTCCCTGAGTGATCAACGTCGCCAATCTCCGCTGTCGTTCAGTCTGATACACACGGGAGTCTGCCGACTGATGACTGATGACTTAGGGCAACGTTAGGTCAAACGCGGAGAAAAACCAGCTAATCCACTTACCCGTAACTCAAAGGATGAACGAATGGTGATTCTGAAACGAATATGCCGCTCAAATGGTGACAAATCCGCACATGTCAACTCACGTGCAACACTCGGCAGAATGCACAAACTCAGTGCGATTGACAGGACCGTTTCGACGCTCGAGCGCAATCTGAAACGACAACACCAGCCAACCATGACAAAGGAGGCGGTGGAAAATTGTTATACCAGTATCTTGTGAAGTACCTCGCCGGCAACATCAGTCAATCGGTACCGGCGGCCGTTGTGGAAGTACGTCAGTTGTCTGTGGTCGATGCCAGGCAGATGCAACATCGTGGCATGCAGGTCGTGAACAGAAACGCGGTCTGTGACGGCGCGGAAACCGATTTCATCGAGTTCACCATAACTTGTGCCTTTGCGAATTCCTGCACCCGTCATGAACATGCCAAACCCGTGCGGGTTGTGATCGCGGCCTCCGTTGCCCTGCGAAACCGGCATACGGCCAAACTCTCCTCCCCCTGATCGACACCATACATCTCTCGCGTCGCAGCGGTTTCTGAACTGAAGTTCACCAGTTCCGTTGCCTCCATCTGCATGCGATACGCCAGTTCGAAGCTTTCAATCCGCCCCAGCAATTCCGCTTCGCCAGGCCGTTCTTCCATGTGCCGAGCGTTGAACTTCGCCAGCAGGTCGAGTTGTCTGCGCTGGTCGTCGCGTGTCACATCGCCCGGTCGATTGAGATTAATGACGGGCGTGCCTTCCGGACGAAACAGCGTTCCCTGAAATGTCGTGGGCAGAAATCCGGAACTCCAGTTCAGATTGCCGCCCTTGACGCCCTGATTGTTCCCCAGCACGACAAAACCCGGCAGGCTGTCGTTTTCCGAACCCAGTCCATAAGTGACCCAGGCACCAGCGCTGGGAAATCCGGGCCGCGGAATCCCCGTGTTGATCTGGTACAGCGCAGGGACATGGTCGTTGGATTCACTGTAAAACGATTTTACGAAAGCAAAATCATCTACATGCTTAGCGACATTCTGATAATGCTCACACATCCATGCTCCGGACTCACCGTACTGTTTGAACGAAAACGGCGACTTCATCAACGGCCCAGGATTGCCATTGAAGACATCAATCTCGATCTTCTGACCATCGCGTCTGGTGAGTTCCGGTTTCGGATCGAACATATCGACGGCACTCGGCGCGCCTTCCATAAACAGCCAAATCACGGATTTCGCCTTCGCCGGGAAATGCCCGTCATGCGGAGCCAGCGGATTCCCTGATCCTGGCGACTCGTCATTTGCGCGCAGATTGTTCCTGCCGAGCAGGTCTCCCAGTGCGAGCATTCCAAAGCCCGCGCCTGCCCTTGCCAGAAAATCACGACGGTTTGTGCTTGACTGAAAACGTCCACAGTGTTGCAGAAGTGAGTTCATGGAGTTGTCCTTTCAGTTCGAATGCGGCGGAGTCGTACGACAGGCCTCCAGCAGATCTGCATTGCAGACGCTTAAAAAAATCTCCGGGACCGTGAGCCGCAAGGCGCTAGCCGCCGTTTTTTCAGGTATTTCTGCAATGTACACCGGCGGCTAGCGCCTTGCCGCTCACGATCCTCGTGTATCTGAACAGACCGAAAGCCATACTCCCCCGTTAGATTTGTTCCCGACAAACCGTCAAACATGAATTTGGTGTCCTCTACAATGACTCGTACCACATCGATCACACGCAACACTGCCGAAACTCAGATTGAACTGACGCTCAACCTGGACGGCAGTGGCAAGTCGGAGATTTCGACGGGCGTTGGTTTCTTTGACCACATGCTGACTCTGTTTGCGCGCCACGGGTTGTTTGATCTGAACGTGAAAGCCGTCGGTGATCTGCATGTGGATCACCATCACACCGTGGAAGATGTCGGAATCTGCCTGGGACGCTGCCTCAATCAGGCCGTGGGCGATAAGAAGGGAATCTGTCGCTACGGGCATTCGACGTTGCCGATGGAAGAAACGCTCGTGACGTCAGCCGTCGATCTGAGTGGCCGGATGGCGTTTGTATACCACGTTAAATTTGTCACTGAAAAGATCGGCGAATTTGATACGCAGTTGGTTCAGGAATTCTGGACGGCTGTTTCGAGTAACGCTTTGATGAATCTGCACTTGCTGTTGCATCACGGCTCAAACAGTCATCACGTTGCCGAAGCTATTTTCAAATCGACTGCCCGCGCTCTTCGTATGGCAGTGAGCATTGATCCTCGGCAGCCTGGCATCCCAAGCTCCAAGGGCACGCTGCACGGTTAGAGCGGCCTACCTGTACTCCAACACAAGGGTGCTTCATGTCAATTCCCCCCAGGTTTTCAATCCGTGCGCGCGGTGCCAGTTTCTCGTATGCATTACGAGGACTGCGTTTCATGATGCAATCGCAGCACAACGCCTGGCTGCACGCGGCGGCGACAATTGCTGTTTGTGTCGCCGCAGCAGGGTTTCAGATTACCCGAGTTGAATGGTGTCTGATCGTGCTGTCGATGATGAGCGTCTGGACCGCTGAAGCGTTTAATACGGCATTGGAGTGTCTGACGGATCTGGCGAGCCCCGAGCTTCATCCGCTGGCTGGCAAGGCGAAAGATGTCGCTGCCGCAGCGGTCTTAATCACGGCAGTCGGAGCAGCCACGATCGGGACCGTTATCTTCATCCCGCATTTGTGGACGATGACAGTCAGTTTTCCATGACTTCCTTTTCTTTACCTGCCGCGCGGTCGTTTATGATGTTTTCGTATTTCTTTGTCAGTTCCTGAACATGATCTTTTGCATGTTTGCAGTCATCTTCAGACATCGACTTGTCCTTTTCAGAATTGTCCGCGCTCTTGTTTGCATCACGACGAACATTGCGAATTGCGACGCGGGATTCTTCGGCCAGATCCTTGATGCGACTTGCCATCTGCTTACGACGTTCCGTCGAAAGCGGCGGCACATTCAGACGGATCACGCGGCCGTCGTTGTTCGGTACCATCCCGAGTTCACTGGCCGTGATGGCTTTCGCAATTGCTTCCAGGATGCTGGTATCAAATGGCCGGATCAGAATCTGCTGCGGTTCCGGCACACTGATGTTGGCAATTTGCTTCAGCGGTGTCGGTGAACCGTAGTATTCAACACGCACCGAATCGACCAGCCCTGGATTTGCTCTCCCTGTGCGAATGCCCTTTAAGGCATTGGCGAGCACGTTCGCGGCTTTTTCCATACGCTCTTCGGCATCCATCAGGATTTCGTCCTGTTCCATTCCTGTCACTCCCGGCAAGTCTGCAATCAATTACCATTTGCATGTCATTCCCGGCAGCATGATGGCGGGGATTGATACCTCAAATTGACGTCGTAACCCGGAATCGTAGTTACCCTGCGTGCAAGGTCAAGCGGACACGTTTCCATACACGGCTGGCCAGTTTGGGATTCTGCGATTCCTGTAGGGTGCGTGAAGCGAAACGCACCATTCATGCAGGCGGATCTGCAGTGGTGTGTTGCGCTCCGCTCCACACACCCTACTGTATACTGACAAACTGGCCAGCCGTGAAGTCCTACGGTTTCCGGATAAAATGCTCCGCAAAACTTCGGACGTGATGTCCATTCAACACATGGAATATTCGCAGTTTTTCAATTGTAGCCGCACCAAACCGACTCAGCGGAACATGCACAATCTTCTTCTTGTATTTGCTGGCCAGACGCCGCCATCCGGCCCCCGGAGGCTGATAGCTCATCAGCGCCACATGCCGTTCTGTCGAATAATGCAGGCCCGCTGCCAGCAGGCGTTCTTCCAGAGTGTCCACAAAATCAAACTGCGGGTCTCGCCAGATATCCTGAATCGGTCGAGGTGGGAACAGAAACATGCAACCACCGTAGCGTGCCAGCGCGATCCCGGGGCCGACCATTTCTTCAAGAAAACTGGTGGCGAACAGCGCCAACGTCGATTCGTCATGATGCTCAGCGTGCCATGTAATGCGCCACGGATATTCGCGTGGATCCGCAGGTGAATCAAACAGCATCACCACACAGTCAATCTTGCCTCGCGCGGGTGGAAACACTTTAACGTGCAGTTCACCCACGTGCCAATTGCGCAGCGTCTCGCGAATATCGAGCCCGTCTTTCATGCTCGAGGTGAATTTTTCGGTCTTCGCCAGGTCGTTTCCGATCAGATCGAGAGCCACATCCTTAACATGCGTTCGGAAGCGTTCGATGGAAACGTCTTCAGGAGGCCAGCTGCATTGCCCGAACGGATTCCAGGACTTCTGCCATTCGATCTTTGACTTCAGATCGGGCCGTGCATTCAGGCGACAACTTCGCCAGACGACCGGATGTCCAGGCAGACGGCTGACAGGTTCCAGTTCGGTACCGTCGGGCAGTAAGACGCGATCCACCCCAAATCGCGCTTCGGGGAAATCCGCTGGCGGAGCAAACGGATAGTCGCGAGCCGATTCTGCCACATGGATCGCAAACTGATCTCCGGCCGTCTGTTGCGCCGCAACGACAAGCGTGTAAAGATCCGGCGTGAACCGTCGTTCCATGAGCGACAGGTTCCGAATGTACTTGAGACAATTCAGGAGGAGAAACGGAGTGATCCGCCGCGCGCGGGATTTGAATTCTTCACGGTACTTCCCTCGCGCATAAATCAGCAGCGATTTGATCCCGTCAATCGACATGTTCTCATCGTCATCCAGATCAACGCGCGCCTGTTCGTACTGCCCTGTGATGAACGGCAGTTCGCCTAATACGAACGCCAGTGTGCGTGGTGACACACTGTAGGTTTCCGGCGATGTCTCTGACCAGTCGGGATCTGCGGGCCGTTCGGTCGCCCTGTTGAATGCATCCCGCACCCATGGCCAGTCCATGATGTTGCAAAGACACAGGACGGATTCAAATCGCGACGATAAGCGATGAAGTTCGCTGGCCATCCAGTTGATCCGCGTCTGTTGCTCTTCATCTTCCGGAGCGGGCAACGCGGGCAGCACGGCCGCAGCAAACTGTTCCGGTCTGACACGTTTCAACGCGTAGGGATCTGGTAACACAGCAGAGCGAGGCACATAGCGATCTGTTTCGATGTCGATAAAGGCGCGGACCATGCGTTCCTGTCGCGCGATACGCAACGCTGCGATCACAGGTTGACACGGATCAATCGGGACGTAGCTGGCCACGGAGCGTTCAATCTCTTCGGCATCGGTTTCGCGTCCTGTTTCGAAGTCGGTCTGCGTCCCGCTGAAGGTCGTCACCGGCTCGCGTTGCAGGACCACTGAGACCACAGGCAAACGTTCGACTGCCGCTTCGACGTCCTGCTGAAACGACGGCGGCAGCGGCACGGCAAGGCATGCAAATTTGTGAGACAACATCAATCGCCGCACTTCGACGGCAAAGTCTCCACTGCCGTGAATGACAGGAAACAGCGTAATATTGCGGCCAAGTGTCAGGACTTCGGAGACGGCGTTCATGGGCATTCTGCAGAAACATAACAAACGAAAGTCTACGTTCGTGATGGTACGCATTGCCAGCTCAGAAGGGAAGTGCGCAAGACGTGGCACCCAACATGGCGGATTTGCTGGTCCGCAGCTCGCCAGCCCAGACCGTTTGCATGAAATTTCGAGAAGGTGCGAAGCTGAACTTTGATTCCCCTCACCGACGCGATGGGTTTTGATGTCAAATTTGATTTGCAGGAGCAATACCAACGTGTATCATGCCGCAATGATTATGAAAATCCCTCAGGAACTATCGGACGCCCTTCATACATCCGGTGACAGTGAACTTGAAGTTGTCGATCCGCAGACGCAACGTCGTTATGTTCTTATCGACAGTGAAACGCATCGCAGAGCAATGGACGCGCTCCGTCGGGAGCAGGATCGCGAGGCAATTGCAGAGGGGCTGGCTCACATGGAAGCAGGCCAGGGACAACCCCTCGATGAGGCTTTTGCAAACCTTCGATCCAGGTTAGGATTCCCTCAACCAAAATGACCTTTCGCGTGATCATACTTCCGCGAGCGGTGGCGGAAATTGAAGCGAACGCTCAGTGGTGGGCTGTGAATCACTCACACAGACAAGCCAATGTCTGGTTCGACTCTTCTCCATGACCCAATACCGAGACAATCTCGACATCCTGCGCCGCGCTTTTCCGCAACCGGTTTCTGATCAGGAACATGATGCGTGGTTCGTGTTTTCGGTCCTGCGCGCGCTGGATCGAGTGGATAAGATGAAGTCGCAGCGGCCGATTCTGGGTGAGCCGAAGGAAGTCAACTTCGCGGCGGCCGTTGAATCGCGAGTTGCAGATGCCATGAGTACTGTCGAGCTGGTCTCACGCGATCTGGTGGATCACCTGGAAGGTATGTTCATCTGGGGGCATCCCAGAGCACAAGTGAACGTGATCAACCCGCCGTGTATTCCGGGGATCCTCGGAACCCTGCTGCCGGCCATCTACAACCCGAATCTCTGCAGCGAAGAAGCGAGTCGCGGCGTCGCACTGGCCGAAGCGGAAGTGGTCAGCATGACGGCGGCATTGATGGGCTACGATCCCGCAAAGTCGAGTGGCGTGTTTACGTTTGGCGGAACCGGAACGCTGCTGTACGCGATTCGCATGGGGATTGAAAAAGCGCTGCCGGGGACCATGCAGACCGGGATGAGCCGTGATCTTCCCGTCGTCGTGTGTTCTGATCAGGCCCATTATGCGGCAAAAACAGCCGCGTCCTGGTTAGGGCTGGGCCTGAACAATGTGGTCAGGATCTCCACCGCACCCAACAATGAAATCAGAACCTGCCTGCTGGAAACAGAATTGCGACGACTGCTCAAAGAAGGTCGTCGCATTGCGTGTATCATCGCGACGATGGGAACCACTGATGCGTTCGGTCTGGATTCACTGGAACAGATTCATCAGATTCGCGACGACCTTGTTCGAGAATTCTCGCTGGACTATGTGCCTCAGCTTCACGCCGACGCCGTCATCGGCTGGGCATGGAGCGTCTTCAGGGACTACGACTTCGGCCAGAACTCGCTGGAATTCCCGGACCGAACGCTGCGCGCCCTTGCGGGGGCAAACCGCCGGATACGACATCTGCATCTTGCCGATTCGATTGGCGTCGATTACCACAAGACCGGCTTCGCGCCATACATCTCCAGTGCCTTCTTTGTGAGAGACGCACGGGACCTGCAGCTCCTGTCTCGCGATCAGGCGACCACACCATATCTGTTTCAATCCGGCGAATACAATCCGGGGCGATTTACACTTGAGACCAGCCGCTCCGGCAGTGGCCCGATGGCAGCCCTCGGCGCGTTGCAGTTGCTTGGCAAGACGGGACTTCGGACTCTGCTTGGTCACCTTGTCACAATGGCCGAAACGCTCCGGAATCGCCTCTCGGCTCAGCCAGCCATCAGCGTGATGAATCCGGAGAACTTTGGCCCGGTGACACTTTTTCGTGTCTACCCAGACAGCGTTGATACGTTTGAATTCCCAAGGCTCGAACAAACCAACGCCGACTATGCTCCGCAGCTTCATGCATACAACGAATACAATCGCCGCGTCTTTCAGATCGTCCACGCCGAAGCCTTGCGCGGCGACGGAGTCCTGCTTTCGATGACCGATCGTTTTCGGGAAACCGATTACGGTCAACCTGTTGTCGCGCTCAAGTCCTACATTATGAGCCCATTTTCCGATCAGCAATACGTCCAGGCCGTCATCGACTCCATCGAACGGGCCAGAAGGCAAGTTGAGTGATTTTGCTGCCGCGTTCGGTATAATGCCTCAGGAGTGCTCTGTCACGCATTCATTGATGGGTCGTGTGCCCCTGGCTTTGCCAGTGCCCGCAATCTGCAGGAAGCACTGGCAGAGCCAGTGGCACACATCAAAACACGACTGGCAGAGCACTTGTCCGGTCGAACATCTTATCCGAATCAGCATTGTGAGAATTATTGTGAGAATCATCTGTCACCTGGCGAACAGCCTTGCCATTCTGTGTGCGATGTCCGGCATCGTTTCTCTTGCACAGGATGCCGCGCCGCCAGCCGCTGAGGTTCCTGCTGTCGCAGCTGCAGAATTTGTCTATCCGCTTGCGGTAACCGCTCAGGCTGACGGCGTGATTTACGTCGCTGACAGAAATCTGCCTGGAATCTGGAAGGTTGAGAACGGACAGAAGTCCATTTACTTTCAGGGTTCAAAGAAATTCCGCACACCACTGAACGCCGTCCGATGTCTGGCCATCGATCATCAAGGCAAGCTTCTGGCAGGTGACTCATCCACACGCGATGTCTATCGCTTCGATGACGCCGGACAGCCGCAGCCCCTGACCGGTGGCTGGATTGGCATCCCGATGGCGATTGCCGTGGCATCTGATGGCACGATCTACACAGCGGACATCGAACTGCATCGCATCTGGAAGATGCCTGCGGAAGGTGCCAAAGAACCCACCGAGTTTGCTGTGATCAATTCACCACGCGGTCTCACGATCGATCCGGATGGCAACCTGTGGGTACTTTCCACATCCAGCAAGCAGGGACAGATTCAAAAAGTTACGCCGGACGGAACGATTGAGCCGTGGATCAAAGATCATCCGTTCAATCTGCCACACAACATTGTCCGCATGGACGACGGAACGTTCTTTGTCACGGACAATTACGAACACGCCGTCTGGAAAATCTCCGCTGACGGCAAACCAGAAAAATTCGTTGCAGGTGAACCACTTGACCGTCCGGTTGGTCTGTGTCGCAGCGGTGAAAACCTGCTCATCGCTGATCCCCATATCCGCACCATTTTCTCGCTGGCCCCGGATAAGTCACTGACTGTGGTTGTGAGTTCTCCGGTTGATCCACCAGAGGCGAAGCCATAATTCACCATAGCCCGCTGCATTGCTGGTACAGTGAAGTTTATAGACTCCACGCGGCCAATTTGTAAAATCGTTTAACCCGATGCCGCAGGCGAGGAGCCTGTCAAAAGCAGCCTCGCCTGCGGCATCGGGTTAAACGGAAAAACATCCCCATCGCCCAGTGATTAAGCGGAGCATAGGTAATTTAAGGCCCGTTGGTCCGACAAAGTCCCAGACCCATGACGACCGCTCAACATTATCTGAAGCAACATTTTGGATACGATCAGTTTCGCTTTCCGCAGGCTGAAATCATTTCCCACATCATGGCAGGTCAACATGCGCTCGTGATTATGCCGACTGGCAGCGGGAAGTCGCTTTGTTTCCAGATTCCGGCACTGATGCTGGCGAGAAAACAGACGGCGGCAGCAGAGAGCGACACGCGGCGGCGGCCATTGACGCTTGTACTTTCGCCGCTCATTGCACTGATGAAGGATCAGGTGGATTCCCTGCAGGCCGCAGGCGTTGCCGCGACGTTTATCAATTCATCTCTCAGCAAGCGCGAGCGGGAGACACGTTACAAAGCAGTTGCCCGCGGCGACTATAGCCTGCTGTATGTGACGCCCGAACGATTTCGCAAGGCTGAGTTTCTGGATGTGATCGGTCAGCGGGACATCCGACTGCTGGCGGTGGACGAAGCGCATTGCATCAGCGAATGGGGGCATGACTTTCGACCGGACTACACACGTGTGGCGGAGTTCCGCGAGATCATCGGCAACCCCGTCACCATGGCGCTCACAGCGACTGCGACTCCGGAAGTTCAGCAGGACATCGTGGCTCAACTGGGCCTGCACAGCGACGAGATGCGGATGTTCCACGAAGGCATTGATCGCCCGAATCTTGATCTGCGCGTTGCAGATATCTGGGACGCCGATGAAAAACAGGAATCGATGATGGCGGTCTTTGATCGCTGGCTGACACCCGGCACGACCGGAAGCGGCATCGTGTACTTTACGTTGATTCGGACGTTGATCGAGTTCAGCGAACGGTTGCAGGCCGAAGGCATCGATCATGTCTGCTATCACGGCGATCTGGAGCGACATGAGCGGCGCGCCATTCAGGACGATTTCATGAACGGCCGGTCGCGGTTGGTGCTCGCGACAAATGCGTTCGGGATGGGTGTTGACAAAAACGACATCCGCTTCGTCGTTCATGCTGACATTCCCGGCTCTATGGAATCCTACTATCAGGAGATCGGTCGCGCGGGAAGAGACGGGTTGCCGGCAGAATGCGTATTGCTTTACGATCAGCGGGATCTGAATACACGAATGGAATTCATTCGCTGGACGAATCCGGATGCCGAATTCTGCGAGCGGACTTATCATCATCTTGCGCACAGCACCGAACAGATCCGGGCGTTTGGTCTGGATTGGCTGCGTGAACGGCTTTGCGATCGGCAGCGGCACGATCGTCGAGTGGAAACGGTCCTCGGATTGCTTCAGAGGTATGGTGTCATCGAGGACGAAATCGATCTGTCGAATCTTGAGGTCCTGGGTCCGCTGCCGGAACCATTGTGTGATCAGCACGCGCGAGCGGCAAAGCTGCTGCGTGATCAGAAGAAGTTGTACGCTTTAGTGCAGTATGTGCAGAGTGATGATCGGCGGCAGTTTATTCGCGATTATTTTGGTGTCGCATGAGCAATCGTCGGGATACAGGACTGATCGCTTCCATTATGCTCGTGCGGCAGCAGGCCGGGCGAATTCGTGATTTGAAGGGCTTTCGCAAAGGACACCAGATTCCGGCGGATGTCTCGGAACATACGCAGTCATTCGTGGGCCGCATTGCGGAAGAAGATCTGCGTCTGGACCTGGACGAGCGTTTTGAAGAATTCCGGCGGCAGTTGAAGTTTCGGCGAACGGAAATCTCTGTGACCGATCCGCTGTCCGGAGTGGGTCAGATTTCAACACCGTGGTTCGATTACCAGGTGTCGGTGATTCATGACGCAAACGATGCGACAGCCGTAATCTGGCGGCGGCAGCTGTCTGAGTTCCGGCAGATTGACAAGCTGGATTCAGCGGGACTGGCGGCAGTTTTCGGCACGACATTTGACACAGTTGAACTGTCACCACCGGCAGCGATAGACATTGCCGCATTGATCGATCACATTGAAGACGAAGCGGACGAACGAATCAGCCTGGAGTATGATCGGCAGGCGACGTGGTGTGCGGTCACTATTCGCGGCATTGCCGGTCAGATGAAGTTTACGTCGGATAGGATTGCGCTCGTCACTCATCAGGCTCAGCCCCCCGGCAAGCTGCTGGATTCATTTTTCAGGGTTCGATCTCGCATCAGTGAAATTCAGGGAACATGATTTAAGATGGCAAAGAAAAAATCACCAACAGACGACGCAGAGACTGACGACTCGCAGGCGCAGGGACTTGAGGCCTCCATGGCCGAACTCGCCTCAATCGTGTCGCGGCTGGAGTCCGGAAAGGAGACGCTGGACGAATCACTGGCGCAGTTTGAACGCGGCATGAAACTCCTTCGCGTCTGTCACAGCAAGCTCGATGTTGCCGCTCAACGGATTGAAATTGTCACACAGTTGTCAGGTGATGGCGAAGTACAGACAGCAGAATTTGATTCGACCGCGACACTGCAGAAATCTCAGACGTCTGGTCGCTCGCAACGCAAAGTCGCAGCAGCAGATGACGACGATTCCCTGTTATTCTGAGACGGGTTCAGGGCATCAGCGGGAAAGCTACGTCGTGACCAACTCGGGAGGAGCCGAATAATTCCCTCGATGTTGTGCTGCGCACTTCATTTGTCGTTGAGCCGATTGTTTTATCT
>JAYUVA010000227.1:0-4011 GCA_043754375.1 Candidatus Kuenenia sp.
GCGCTCCGCATCCAGGTCGCGGAGAGCGCGGCCCGATGGGCACGCGGTTAAACAGGTGAAACTCACAACTGAGCAAATGACACATCGATAACTCTGAAAGTAAGTGATGCCAAATTTCTCTGATGCAGCAGCGGACACGACGATCACTCTTGAGATGATGCGTGCGAACCTTTCCGTGCCGTTATTGTGCGATGCTCTGGATGCCGCCGGGTTCACTCATCAATCCCCCCGCGTGCCGCTGCTTCCCGTGACACTGCAGGATATTATTCTGATCGGTCGCTGTCGCACGACGCTGTGGGCGGATATGGCTCATGTAGATCCGGAACCGTACAAGCTGGAACTTGCCGCTGTCGATGCGTGCCGTCAGGACGACGTCCTTGTGTGTGCGGCAGCAGGATCGATGCGATCCGGCATCTGGGGAGAACTGCTTTCAACTGCCGCCCGCAACGCAGGCTGCGTCGGTGTTGTCGTTGATGGTGCCGTCCGCGATGTGGCTCAGATGCGCAGCATGAAGTTCCCGGTATTCGCTCGAGGCCGCTGCCCCTATGACAGCCGTGATCGGCAGCGTGTGATTGACTTTAATGTGAAGATAGAAATTGACGGCGTTATCATTTGTCCCGGCGATCTGATTGCTGCCGATCAGGACGGCATCGTCATCGTCCCGCAGGCCGTTGAGACATCAGTCGTGCGTGCCGCCTGGAATAAAGTCCATGCCGAGAATCAGGTGCGAGATGCGATCCGCGGCGGCATGTCAGCCACCGTCGCGTTCGAGACGTTTGGTGTGTTGTAGTTGGGCGATGAAATGGTGATTCCTGTACCTTGGACATTCATGTCCGAGCTCTTGGTCAGGCACCCTCGCATTGCCGAACGGCACTCGCGCACAAGACTCTTCGCTTGAGCAGCGTTTCATGGCAATACGACGGACATGAATGTCCATCCTACGGAACGAGCCCGCCAGGATCGTTGTCTTCACCTACGGCCTCGCGAGCGGGCCATAGTCGCTCGACAACCGCGCCACAGGCTGATCAATTCGGAACAGAACATAGCCTCCGGAACGGAACAGCGGCGTCTGATTGTAGGGAAAGCAGAACTCCGCTTGATGCTCCGCGACCGAAGGCGGCAACAGAACACCGTCCGGAATGTCGCCTTCCCATCCGTCTTCCCGGAGGTCGCTCACCACGTAGCGCACGGCGGAATTCTCGATGGCGGAGATCATCAGATCGCGGTGATCAGGGAAACTGCGGGCCAGCACGTCGAGGTACACGAAACGAGTGGCGGGCTGAAATCCCAGTTCCGGATACAGGTGGATCAGATTGCCGTTGTAGGCCATGAGGGATTCATCGGCAATCCCGGTTTGCCGCGCACGGTCCAGTATCGGCTGGAGTTCACTCCAGCGCGGAAATGGAACTTGAGCGATCTGGTCTCGGGACTCAGGCGACAGCGGTGTTCCGAAGCAGGCTCGCACGCAAGGCTGCCACAGACTTTGACGATGCCAGCGAAAGACCGGCGAGACACCGATCACCAGGCAGGCGAACACGATCGTCGCAGGAAGCATGAGGGTTTTTGGGGCCGTGTTGATGCTGGATGCTGACGGCGGCGTTAGTGTACCGGAGGGCTGACGCCCACCGCTCGCCGGGGAGCTGCAGGCGACTCGGATGCAGATCGTCCACGCCAGCAGGATTCCGGGCACATGGATGTAGTCGAACAGCTGCTGCAGGAAAATGGCCTGTGTGATCCAGCCCAGGTAGAGCGCAGCCAACAGGTTCCCAACGAGAGCGTCGCCTGTTGTGCTGCTGACAGATGCTGACGTTCGCCGCATCCAGAGTGCCCTGACGCTGCCACTCATCGCCGGAATATGTAAGAGAATCCACGGCTGAAATCGAATTGCGTGAGACACAAACCGGTCCCACGACCAGCGTGAGCGACCAGCCTGAAAATAGTCTCCGTTCCAGTTAAAAACCATGTCCATAAAGTGCGGCCAGCACCCACTTTGAATCATCCAGGCAACTCCGACAGCTCCCGTCAGTAGTCCGCCACAAAGAACCGCCATCGTCTGAATACTCCAGACGCGAACGGTTGGTGAAAAACGCAGCGATACAACGAGCACCGCCAACGCCGGCATTGCCACGAAAGGCTTGAGCCAGAATCCAACAGCCCAGAAAATTCCCTCCAGCATCGCGAACGCAAACCGTCGCACCGATATTCCCACCACTGCGCCTTGAGCGTCTTCCATCCTTCGCAACACGCTGATTCGAATCATCAACGCCAACAGGCATGGCAGCAGCATCCATGTGTCGCGCTGACAGTGACACCATTCCGATGTGCCAAAGTAAAACAGCATCAAACCGAGTAACGTTGCAGCCTGGATTGTGTGCTTCTGTTGCTGACTTGCCGCTGCCGATGCCGCCAGTCTGCCGAGCAGCAGGCCGATCGACACGGCTACGAGCAGATCAAACACGCGAAGCGCGGGGGAAGACCAGCCGATGACACTTCGGACGACGGCATGAATCCAGACAATTCCAGGCAGGTTTGGTTCAAGCACGTCACGATAAAGCACGCCGCCGTTCAACAGGCACCGCGCCTGAATATCGTACAGCACGGTATCCGGCGTCAGCGTTTGCTGAACGAAGATCGGCAACTGGCTGACCAGCAGGAGCATCAGGATGCTCCAAAGGAAGTTGCAATGACGGTTCATGAGTTGCAGGAGGAGAGAGTGATGCGATGCCGGGACCGTGTGGCGCAGAAAATGCGTCTGTTGTTGCCATAGATTATGGATGTCAACGCACGCTCGAAAACGGACCGCGAGTCGGTTACCATCAACTGTCATTGTCGGTGATCCCGCTGAAATAATCCAACGCTGCAAAGTTGTATTTCATATTGGAGTGAAGTCGCGGATTTCTGTAGGCCGGACCGAACGGAGTGAGTTCCGGCAATTCGACGCTGCCGGAACTCGCGTTGCTCGGTCCGGCCTACGGTCACTGTTTCAAACTAATAATTGACGGAAAACGAATCGATGAGAATCGCATGGACTTTGACTCTGTGTGTCGCCTTTGTCTGGATTGCCACAAACGCCGCCAAGGCAGAACTGCAGGCCGGCGCGGCGATCGTGGACATCACGCCGCTCAAGTATCCGGTGCTGGTGAACGGCGGGATGACCAGTCGCTCGGCCGATAAAGCCGTTGCACCGCTGTATGCTCGAGCAGTTGTACTGGACAATGGAACCGAGCGTGTTGCGATCGTTGTGGTCGATAGCTGCATGATCGGTCGCGTCACTCTGGACGACGCCAAACACCTTGCTGCACAGCGCACGAAGATCCGCCCGGACCGGATGCTGATCTCTGCCACACACACTCACACCGCACCTTCGTCGATGGCCTGCCTGGGCACTGAACTGGATGAGAATTATGTCGTCTTTCTCCGCGACCGGCTCGCGGAAACCATCGCTCTGGCAGAATCTCATCTCGAGCCTGCGGAAGTCGGTTGGGCCGTTCGCAACGCTGCGGACTACACCGCGCTGCGTCGCTGGATCATTCGCCCCGATCGCATCGCGATGGATCCTTTCGGCAATCCGACCCTGCGCGCCAACATGCACGCCGGCGCGAATCTCGATAACGTGACCGGAGAATCCGGACCGGAAGATCCCGACTTGTCGATGATCGCTTTCAGGTCCCCGGAAGGCCGACCGATTGCCGTCCTTTCGAATTTTTCAATGCACTATTTTTCGGGCCCTGAAGCGCTGCATCCGGATTATTTTGGACTCTTCTGCAACGGCTTCCAGGAACAGGTTTCTGCTGATCCTGTGACACCGGCAGAGCCCACCGTTCCTCCGTTTGTCGCCATCATGTCGCATGGATGCAGCGGAGATATCTGGCGACGCGACTACAACCAGCCTGCTGACGCACCACTGCAAAGTCCGACAGTTACGGAATACACAGACGGCCTGCTGAAGATTGCGCTGGATGCCTGGCGTTCGGTCACATATTCCGCGACGTCCGAACTCACGATGGCAGA
>JAYUVA010000228.1:0-2813 GCA_043754375.1 Candidatus Kuenenia sp.
CGAATTTTGCCCGGTGGAGTGGATTTCCGAGGGTCAATGGAATCAGTCTGGTATCGCCATTCAATCAATCGCAGGCGAGCGGTCTCTCTGACCAGAGGATCGGGATCGGTCGGGACGGAAAAATCGTAGTCCGGATCGGGCTGACCGTCGTCTTGCGCCATTGCTCCGGCGGAAGCAACCAGCAAGAGCAGCAGAACCTGACAGGAGTCAATGACGAAATTGCAACTCCGCAAAAAAATGCGCGCCAATCCAATTCGAATGGACGCACCAATGATCGCAACGTGACCATTGTGCGGATCCGCATGACGTTGAAGTCCCGGAGGCAGCGTATTCGGAGGCATACTCGCAGCGCGCGATTGAGTGGAAAATGCCCGTTGTGATAGGAGAGGAGAAGGAACACTAGGTGCGCAGCGGAATCCCTGCAAGGATGATCAGGCATTGTCGGCGTGCGGCGAATCCGGTTTTCAGCAAAGAGCATACAGACCGGCAGAAACCGCAGAAGTCAGGCACCATCACGTTGCCGGATTGCGCAGATCGCACTGCGCCGTCTCACGTCCTCTTGCTTAGAACGGCCAGTGCCGGGAAACTTGACGTTTGGAACTGTTGAATTCCCTATCCCAAACGCATCGTTTCGACTGTCAATGACCAAAGGTCGCACACCACGGAACAACAACATCGAACGGGGTGAAAACCGATCGCGAGCGGTGACACTGAGTCTCTGTGTGAGCTTGCTCACATTCGCAACGTCCGGGTGCCATCTGACAAACATGCCTCTGACAGGCGAAAACTCCGACGTCGCCAAAGAAATCGTGATTCCTGTCGCAGCCGTAATTTCTGATGCGGCGACACCGATCGTTTCTGAAAAAGCGACTCACGAAACTGATTTGCAGGGATCCAGACCACCGGCGGACGCTGAGGGGGAGTCCATGCAACTGACACTTGAGTCGGCCATGGAGCACGCGCTGCGGAACGGCAAGGGGATTCAGGTTTTGACCTCTGTGCCGCAGGAAGTTCTGACGGATGTTGAGATCGAACTCGCAAAATTCGACCCGGTTGTGTTAAGCGGCGCTCAGTTTGGTCAAAGCAACCAACAGGCGGCATCGATCGTTCAGGCTCTCGGAACAAATCTCAATGTCCTGAAAGCGACGACATTCGGTGCATCGGGCACTTCGGCAGATCAACTTCAACTTCAGCAGCGCTGGACGAACGGAACTCGAGCAGCTGTCGGTTACCATTCAGGATACAACTACAACAACCCCGCCGGGCAGTTCCTGATTGTCAATCCTGCCTGGCAATCAGGACTTCGATTGACTGTTGAACAACCTCTTTTTCAAGGGGCTCGTAGTCGCATCAATCAGGCAGGCATTCGAATTGCGAGGATTCGTTACGATCAGTCAAATCTGGAATTCAAAGCGGAAGTCAATCAGATCCTGCACGAAGTGCAGGAGGCATGGTGGCGGCTGTATCTGACGCGGTCAAATGTCGAGAACCTCACGAAGATTGTAGAATACGCAGAGCAGGCCTGGGAAAACGAACGTCAACAGCAGGAACTGGGACTGAATTCTGTGGCGGACGAGTCGCAGGCTCGTGACAACCTTGAAGCGACCCGCGCACAATTTGCGGGGGCTATGCGTGATCAGACCTCGGCGGAACAGCTCCTGCGGCAGCGGCTGGGAATGGACCCGGCGAGCTCGGTCAAGCTGAGCATAAACGCCGTTCCACTGACCGAAGAATTCGTTCCGGATCTTGACCTGGGAATTGAACAGGCCCTGGCCGCGCGTCCGGAGGTGAAGGCACAAAGGAGCCAGGTTCAAATGACGGCACTGGATGTCGAGCGACAACGAGACAGTCTCCTGCCGAATCTGAATCTCCTCGCGGGATATGGATTGACCGGGTTGAACAACGATTTCGGTGGCTCCATCGGTGATCTATCGACTGCTGGCTATGCGAACTGGAATCTGGGATTGGGTTTCCAGCAAACGCTGGGGCAGCGTGCGGCAAGGGGGAATCTGCGACGATCCGAGTTGACACATACACGTGCGATGCTCGCGGAGTCTGCTCGCCGCGATGAAGTCCGATATGAAGTGCGCGAGAGCTTTGATCAGGTCAGGTCAACCTGGCAGGTGCTTGATCGACAGAATTCAAGACTTGATGCTGCGAAGTCGCGGTTTCAGACGCATCGCCGTATGTACGAAATGGGGCAGCTGGACATTGACCGACTCATGCCCTCCCAGGAAGCGTACGTCATGGCACTTCGGGATCAGAACACGGCGCTGGTGCTGTACAACCTGAGCATCAATCGGTGGCACTATGTGACGGGCCAGATGACACTGGACAACATTGACGGGTAGCAGGTAATTTTCAGCACGCTGGCAGGAATGCCGGGACATCACAGCAATACGGCAGGACATGAAACACACTTTAATCACATTCCAGGGATTTTCGGTCCGGAGCGATAAGCAGTGACATCGGAATCACAGCTGAAAAATGAAAATTCACAAATCTCGCCGCTTCCGATACGCGCGCGTCGTGATCTCAGGTTTCAGAAGATGCCGATTCAGGACGGTACGTGGCAGATTGTGAAGGATCCGTTGGCGCTGCAGTATTACCGACTCCGCCAGGACGAGCTGCGAATGCTCGAACTTCTCGACGGGACACGCAGCATCGACGAAGTGCTGGCACGTCTGCGGATTGAGTTTCCTTCAATTCAAACCTCATGCCGTGACCTGCAATTACTGATTACTGACCTCAGTCGCAAAGGACTGATTCGCAGTACGCGAACGGGCCGTGCACAGCAGATCCTGGAAGAGAAC
>JAYUVA010000229.1:0-5499 GCA_043754375.1 Candidatus Kuenenia sp.
GTGCATTCACGGTTCCTCGTTTTCAAAATCAAATTGAAACATCATCACTCCTGTTTTGTTATTTTTAAGCATCATTTTTAATATTTATGTGTTCGCAACCTCGCGAAATCACAAGCGAATCCGGGACAAAAACCGACTCAGATCACGTGTGAAAACCGGCTCGCCCCACGATACCCACCGGCTCGTTTCACGGTATTTCGCCGTCTCGCGTCACGGTACGACCGGTTCAGATCACGAGTCCGAGTTTCGGCCACGTCCCACCGTGAACCTACTGCGCCCCGCCGCCCGTTGGCAACAGGTAATCAGATGCAATGACGCTGGGCGGAGATTCCACCGGGTATGAAAACAACGCCGTGGGCGAGACATGCGTCGCGGAATTCCGGTTGCGGAGCGACCGGACTACAGTTGTCCCGCTGCTCCGTCGGCGGGAACTTGCCTGCCTGTTTGCAAGCCAGCAAGCTTGCCAGCAGGATTGCAAGATTGCTGACCGGCGAACCATCCATCCTGCTGACTGCCGGCCCATCATGCCAGCCAGTAGGCAAACCGTTCAGCCAGCCAGCAAACATTCCTGCTTGCCAGCCTGTCACAAACGCGCTACTGTCGAAAACAATGGTGATCGTTTTCGTAAACAGCAAAGGCGGAGTCGGGAAAAGTACTCTCGCGGTTCACATGACTCTGTGGGCTCTTGACTTGGGAATCGCCACGGCACTCGTCGATTGTGACAAACAGCAGTCGAGTTCTGATTGGCTCATTGAGGCAGAACCTCGGATGGCTCTGCGTTTGGCCGATACTCCTGAAGAATGCGTTGAGAAAGTCGTGCAGTTGCGTCAGAGCCATGACCTGATTATCGGCGACGGCCCGGCGGGACTGGACGATGTGTCTCGAACACTTCTGCTTCTCGGTGACATCGCGATTCTTCCGCTAACACCATCGATTTTGGATCTTCGATCGCTGCAGCAAGCGACGGCCATCCTGAAGTATGCACAGACGCTGAATGGCGGTCGTCCTGAAGGTCGAATTGTGCTGAACAAGATGCGCCTTCGCGATGGGATTTCCGCAGAACTGAGACTCGCCGCACCCACAATGGGAGTTGCCGTCGCCTCGACGCACATTCGCGACCTCCAGGCCTACCGCGACGCTGCCGGTCAGGCCACCAGCGTCATGCGACTTGGGAGCCGGGCCAAACCGGCTGCGATGGAAATGGACGCTCTGTTCCGTGAATTGCTGGGTGACAGATTGGAAGAGCTTCTGAAAAACAGGAATCCAGATCACGGAGGCACATGACACAACGACGATCGCTCACAGATGCTTTGGAACTGACACCGGACAAGCTGGCGTTCATCAGCGGTTCATCCGGCGAAAAACCTCGCACCAATGTAGTTCCGGACAATTCACCGTTGATTGTACCGGCATCGGACGCAGAGCAGGAAGCCGTTCCAGTGGAGGAATCAAATCCGACAACCAATGTCGCATTTGAACCGGCACGACGTCAACGCCGTCCGAAATCGGTGATTTCCCATTCACTATCCACCATCAACAAGGCACCGGAGAACCATGGTGTCGGCATGACTCTTGGCAATGTGCTCGTCCCACTGACGACACGGCTGCATCCGGAAACGGCCCTCGCGCTGAAACGAGCGTCCCTCGAACAACGCCTTCGAGGCCTCAACCCCGCCACCGTTCAGGAAATCGTCGAACAATCCGTCACCCACTGGCTACGGTCACAAGGCTACCTGCAACCACCGTGAGTTTCCCGTGGCCAGTGCCGGTGGCGTTTGCATCGGAATCGGGTTGTCAGCAATCTTCGCATCGCTGACAGCCAGAGTCCGTTGGATGGTCCGATGGTTACTCCAAGTTGAGAGGTTCCAGAATAGAGGTTTTGCAGATGAGACATTTCACAGAGCGTTCGATTCGAAGATTTCACGGAAGACCGAGTGAGCAAGGACGAAAGGTCAACTATCCTCAACCAAATTGTCTGGTGAGGATCGTCATCGGGGTCTTTGAGTTCTTTGGCTTTATTGTCATCCCTCCTACTAAGGTCAGACGTCGCCCTTGCCCGCGATTTCGACCGAATGCGTATATCACGGAAGTAGCGAGGTAGTTGACTTCCGTTGACATGTGAACTGATCCGGCACTGGTCTGCGATTCACTTTTCGCTGACCAGTGCTGGGCTTTTCCTCTTCTCTGCTTACGGATCAACACCATCCAACGACTCTTCACTTCTTCTTCTGATCACGCAGCTTCGCCGCTTAAGGCCAGCGCAACCATTTCACAACGCCATACTCCAACCTTTGAATTGCAGGCTCCCAATCTTCGCGAGTGCTACTTGTGGCGAATGAGTTTTTGAATGATTCGATCATCGCTTCAGGGAGCCCCGCCAATGTTGCGATTTTGGGCCAAGAATCCATTGCTCTGGACGAGCCCGGTGTGAATCGGGCTTGAATCGCCGTGGACAGAAGCAAAAAATATTCGGGCTGTTCTTTTGCGATCCGTGTTTCAATGTCGGCCCAGAGCGATCTGAACCACTCTTCGTAACTGGCTGCAGCATCCTTGATGGCATGAAGGTCGCTGATCTGTAGCTTGCGATTGTTGTAGAAATACTTCATGAGCAATTTGCTGGACGGACACTGGGAAATGTTCCAGCCCAGTTGCTCTGATAACTGCAGGGCATCTTCGGACGCGATCGCAGCGCCAATGGAATAGGTGAGGGCCTTCTTTGCAGTTGCTGGCAGTTTGTCCGATGGATTGCCTTCAAAGTGATAATTCAATTCCTCCTGAAGCGTGCGAATTCTCGTCAGGCAAAGCCCAAGCGTTCCGCCTAAACGCCATGCAAGCAGGCGCGGCCTTCTTCTGGGTACATCTCCGTCGCAGCTGTCATTCATGAATGCGGCAAGCGCTTCTGCAAAATCGCCAGCCGTCGCAAAGCGAAGGTACACATGGCGGGTGGTTGCAGACTGACAGATCTTCTTCAGGGTCTCCGGCGTGTGTTCCAGAAACTCCGGTTCATGAACACCGCCCTTCAGAATGGAAGCCACCAAAGCATCCTCACGACGAGACGCCTTAATGAACGGACTATCCGTGATCGCTTCGTAGAGCAGGCAGCCGAGGGCATAGATGTCCTGAGAGATGTCTGCATCGGAGGCGACACCAACAAGGGACTCCTGACTCATATAGGTACGTGAACCTGGAAGCGGGCCATCCACGTTGTCTCCGGGTTTGGCACTGCGTGTGATGTTAAAGTCCGTCAGGAAGACTCGGTTCCGCGGGTCGACAAGAATATTGGCAGGCTTGATATCCCCATGAATCAGATCACGTTGATGCAAACGATCGACGATTCGTGCCGTCTCAACAATAATCTGCAATCGGTCGCTCAAAGAACTCTGAGGCGGGTAGCCACTGGTTGCAGCATCGATCCATTGCAGAATCAGGACTGGCCCATCTGCTGTTTCAATTGTCTCCAATAGCTGCGGCACTCCTTCGACTCTTGCCAATCCAAGGATGCGCGACTCATCGCGGAGACGACTTGCATATTCATCGTCAACACCGGGCCGACACAATCGAGCAGTTTTGACTGCGACTATCGTCTCGTCAGCTAGCTTGATGCCTTTGTACACAACGGCGACGCCACCCGAGGCAACTCTCTCGTCGAGTCGGACGGAGCCAGCAATAACACTGCCAAGTGAGAATCGATCGATATCGGATCTCAAGGCCAGTTCCTCGGCTGTGAATCCATATGTAGAAAAGTCCGAGAACTGAATGCGATCCTTCGTCTCGACTCGAGCGCAGAAAATGTTCCGCAGCAGCTCCATCGCATCGTTGCGAGTAATACCCAGTTCTGGCCGCATCAACTGCGCTTTGAGCCAATCTGCGTCGTACGCACGATAGGCCAAAGCGATTTCGAGCATGAGGGCTGCCGCAGCCGATTTTCGCTTTGGGTCCGCCTCGTCGGGCAACAAATGCAAGGGCAGGGTGTCAGCGTCTTGTTGTAATTCTCCATCAATACGAAATGCGAGATCTGCCCAGTACTGGGAGTCCTCCATGAGATCAGATCCTTTCAGTCATTCTCGTCAGAGTCGTTGCAATAGTCTCGAATCGTTTGAGCATCAATTTCCTTCGCATGTCGGATCAGATTTCTGACGGTCGGCTCCGAAGGAACGTCGAATTTTTCTGGCCTGGCCTTCAGATGTTCAATGATCTCCCGTGCGTTCATGTTTTCCCCAATAGCCAAAAGGTTGATTTCTCGTCTGACAGGATCTGCTTCCTTCGTAAGATTCTTAACGCGGATCTCCCATAACTCCTGAATCATTGCGGCTTCCAAACCGGACAGGTTTCGAAAGTCCGGAATCTCAAAGCCCTTGCCTTCCGCCGAAGGCAGCTCGCGGTTTGCGTCTCTGCTCTGACTTCCCAGACGCCGAAGCTGATCTGCCCGCTTCTTACTGGCGATTGACCGCACCAGCGCGCGAAACACGTCTGAAGATACGCGATACGCTTCTTCATCCCGTGCAGCGACCAAGCCCTGCCGAAGCGACGTTTCTATAGCCACCTCGACGTCGTACTGGCCCCGAAGGTTCTGAGGGATGTTGGCCTGAATTACCGCACGCACCGTGCTGCGGAATCGCTCTGTGAGCCAGCGCACATTCTCATTGTCGTCCAGATCGCCCTGAAGGACGTCGGTGGTATTTCGATCTGTCATGGCAACCACTTCAAAAAAATTCAAAAACTTTTGTCGCTCTTTTCTTTCTGTGGCAGCGATTGCGATCAGATGTCTGTGGGCAATCAACTTCTGACAGGAGAACAAGTCATGTCGTCAAGGAAATCTCAGGGTAACGCACCGGCCACGGAGCAGAGCAAATCAGACACAAGCCTGATTTTGCCGGGTGAGGTCGTTGTCAGCAATCATCGGGGAGATATTCTCACAGACTATCGCGACTCGATTCTGGGACAGCACCTGAAAATTGTCAGTTCCGTCATTGATGCACTGCAACGAGCCATTGTCTGCGGATGTTATCTCCTTGACGTCAAGGCAATTCTGCCACACGGAGAGCTGACAAAGTGGAGGCAAGCCAACTTTGCTGAGAACACAGGATTTAGTGAACGCACGTCGCAACGCTATATGAAGACAGCGTTGCAGTTTGCCAAGTTTCTGGCCGCCCGCGAACTCGGTGGGCTGGAACAATGCAAAGAAAACCCGCGACTGCTGCTGGAATATGCTCAGGCCTTTCACGAGGAAAACACCACGGAGAGTCCTGTTGAAAAACGCAAGCCTGCAGATCCTGACAAGTGGCGCGCGCCGAAAAAATTGATTGAAGCAGTTCTTCTGGTGCTCCGTCATTTGGAATGTGATCCTTGCTCACTTGAGGAAGGCGAGTCACTGGCAGAGATTCAGTACACAAAAAAAGAAGATGGGCTTGCCGATGCCAATTCCTGGCCCGGAACAGTCTGGATCAATCCAGGTCACGCATGCGACTCTACACCGTGGTGTCTCAAAGCACTGCGGGA
>JAYUVA010000230.1:0-10482 GCA_043754375.1 Candidatus Kuenenia sp.
ATGAGTCGGACGGCAAGGTATTCTGTCAGACTGCCGACTGGAGCGGGATGCACCGCCCATTCGGCATTGGTTTCCATCTGCCAGATCATCCCCGCCCATCCGGGCAGTGCCAGCAGCATTTGTTCAATGAACTTTTCGCGTTCCGATGGTTGCACGCCGAGCAACGTGAACGATTCCTGAATCGATCGTATCGGGCCCAATCGCAATTCGAAGATTCTCGTGGTTTCACGGTAAAGCTCGGCGAGCCATGGCGTCGGCGAGCAGTAAGGCTGACTGTAGAGTCGCAGGAAGGCGTCATAGAGACCATTTTCCCGATTCGGCAGTTCCCAGCCTGCGAATCCCTGGTCAAGCAGGTTGGAACAAAACTGGATCAGAAGTGAGTTGACCGCTTCCTGCATATCGCGATAAACGGCCCGATCCCTCACAGATCCTGTCATCTTTTCCGGTGACATACCAAAACGAAAGCTGCCTCGCGCAGCATCCGCCCGTGCCATACCTGGCATCGGAGGCGACTTGCCGTCTGAAGCAGCAACGCCATTACGACCTGATCGCGATTTTTCCGCCGACAGCACACCTTGCCTGCAGACTTGCCACAGAAACTGCAGCGCGAATGCCTCCCATGTATGATCGCTCCAGGATTGGCATGGACTGGAACCAAACTGTGGAAGAACTTCTGATACCAATTCGCTCAACGTGTCTTTCGACAGGTCTGTTCGCGGACTGACTGATGGTCGCGATTCGCGCGAGGTCATCCACTGCTTGATATTCTCGATGACTCTCCGACGCACGGGGGCAGGCACTTCACTGCGAAATTTTCTGAGCGCGTTTGTCTCCGCAATCGCCCACTGGAGTTCCGCGTGGTCTCCGGTTTGCAGTGGAAACTGCAGGATCGCGAGTCGCAATGCGTAGCGTGTGCCAAGGGACGCAACCAGCCGATCCGCATGGTCGCCCAGATCGTCCAGTAATACCGATTCAAGATCCTTAATGCGTATGCGACCCTGCTCCAGTTTTGATCGGTACTGAGATTCCGGAAGGTATGGGTTTGCCCCGTGAACTTCCAGCCCGGCAGCAACCGCTTCGTCGAACGGAAGATGCTCAAACGCATGCAGCGTGTTATGATGAACAAAGACCTCAATCGGACCTTGCGACGGCAGCAGATGCGCGGCATGCTGAATTGCGCGCGCGACATCAAAGTTCTCTGATGAATCGTGAGCGTGTGCGCTTGAGTGCGTGGCGGCAAGTCCAGACATGGCAGTGGCTCCTTGTGGCAGCATCCGGGAAGAACAGCACCGTGAGTACAGAACGAGGCAGACTGGACCTCCTGAGCAGGGCTGCCAGTGGGAGGTCCGATCATGGCAGAATGACAGCGCTGCAGAACTGCGGGCGACGGAGGGACTTATCGAAACAAGAAATGCCGATAAGTGTCGATTCAGGCAGAAGGCGGGCCGCGTGGGGAGGCTGTCTGCAATGGAAGTGCATGGAGGAAATGGGCAGCTTCAATCGTAAGCCGATGCCACTCGCAGAGACAGGAAGCTGAATCATTCGGCAGTGAATAAAAATCACATACCCGTGACTTGTCAAACTCACTCTCGTCTGAAGACTCTGCCTCTTCGTCCTCAATCAGGATGGGAATTGCTGGACTACCGACGACATCTTGCCGAACACCGTATCCCAGACAAATCGCGCTGGCGAGAAAGAGTGAGCAAAGCAGTGAAAGTGTGATTGTCATCCGGTCAAACATGACTCAATGCTCGCATCATACGACACAAAAATCAATACAAAGACGTGTATATGAACCATATTTGGCAAAAGCCATTCCTGTTCTGCGATGCTGGAGGCCGCGAACGGGACGGCTAGGGAAACTTCACACCGTAGCCGACGGTGCAGGAGATTCGACAATGGCGAATGGTAAATGCTCCCGCGAGCCTCGACTCCAGTCCGTCGAACGCTGAACAACCGGAAGATCGAGGTTTTGCGGAATATGTGCGACGAAACGCCCTCCGGAAAAATACTTGATTTCGGACGAATTCGGATCCAGCACCGCCAGTTGAACCCAGCCGCCTCGGCAGATTCGATCGATCGTTGCATGGCGAGCCATAATACTGAGCATCGCTTCCGGCGTTGTTTCGATGATAAACAACAGTCGCATGGGTTCGTGAATATCAACGCCCTGCCAGGGAAGTCCGGTCCGCAGGTCGCTCGCCGCTCCATCCATCACTCCCAGCATTGACGTCGCGTTATGTGGCAGTTTCGAACCGGACCCGAAGCCCTGCCTGTCGATGGCAGAGAAGGTGTACAGCAGATTGATGCCCTCGCAAACCGGAACAACGGCGCTCAGAGTTCCCGCCAGAATTGAACTCTCGGCATCATCCTTTGTCGGATCGTACGACATCAGAAACGACCGGCGGTCCAGAAAGAGTCCGCGAAGTCGTTCACGTCGCGCGACGATACACAAGGCGTTGGTGCAGTTGCCGTATTCAGGTCGAGTTTCTGACAGGTTTTGTGCTCGATCCTGAACGTGCAGCAGTGCCTTATCCTCGGCAATATCGAATTCAGCCGTTTCAAAGCGACGGCAGCGTTCCTGGGCGTTCCGTTCGCAGGCGCGGCTGAAGATGTCTCTGATCTCATGCATCCGATGGACGTGCCACATCGGCAGGAGCTCCATATCGTAAAACGTGATTTCATCGGTGGCTGTATTATGTTGACCGCCCATGAAATGCGTTTCGACAGGAATCTCCAGTCCCTGAGCCGCGAGAATCTTTCGAACTCGGGGGTCATTCAGCATGGCCGCTGCCGTCCTTGCGTTCGGTCCGCCAGCGCCGCCGGAACATGCTCCACAATGGTAAGCTGACTTGTGCGGATTATTCAGGCAGGCGGAACCATGCCCCAGAAACAGCACGATCGGGGCGAAGTTCTCGGTGAGCCCGATGTCACGCAGCAGCTTGCCTCCCAACGCGGCCATTTCAGAGACCGTGAAGCCGATCTGATCATCCTTTGGTCCGGGAGGAACGGTTTCCGATCGCTCCAGCCGCAGTCGTGTAATCTGTGGAGGCTCAACAAAATGTCGCGCGGCTGTATTCAGCTGAGCAGTTGCACCAGGAAACATCGTGTAACCAACCAGCGGTGCCGTCGCCAGTGGTCCCAACAACGCGGAGACAAATGCACCGCCGAGCGACCGGTGAGTCTGCTCAAGAATTCGGTGCGTCGCCGTGCCCAGAATTTTTCGTGCTCTCGCCTTGGCTCGGGCGACTTCTTCCATCGAATAAACGGGTTCTTCGATCAGCCAGAAGCGAGGCATCACGACAATCGGACACAATGCGCTGAAATGGGCATCACCCAGACCGCGATAGTACATCGGAATTCCGAAGAAGCCCGCCGCGCCAAATGTCTCCACGTCGGGTGACACTTCTTCGATATGGCGACGAAACGATTCTTCTCGCGCATCGATGCAGCAGGTCACTTGCAGGATCGGAGACTTTGGTTTGACGGATGGACGGGACACACGGACTCCGACGGCATCCATGGCACTTCTTGCGTACCGACGTTCGAAGGCGATGTGAAAGACCCGTTGACGTTCGTGTTCGGAGAATTCCGCCAGTTCCTGAATCAGTTCCTTCCAGCCGGAGGTGCTCAACGAGGCCAGCGTGGACGGACCCCATCCGTTCACTTGCGCACATTGAAAAACGCGATACGCATACTGTTCGTTGCTGATCTTCAGATGTTTCGGAAGCTGCGTCCGCAAGTCTTCCCGAAGTTCAGCCAGCGGACGTCTCCATGACAACTTCTTCGTCGCGACATGCTCCGCAGCCAGACGATCCAACAGCAGTCGCACGGCCACGAATTCCAGTAACGTCCCCGGAGGTGAGGCGATATAAACGCGATCCGGTCGAATTTCCGTCTGCCAAATCATGCCAGCCCAGCCGCGCAATGCCAGCAGCGTCGCGCGGAGATAATCGTCACGCTCTTCCGCCGGGACACCGAGTGCCACCAGCGAATCCGCAATCCATTCAGCCGGAGTATGACACTGTTCCTTCAAGCGAAGGATTTCAGCGCGAAGGCGTTTCATCCACGGCAGGCGCTGAATTTCGGTCGTGGAGAACAACTGACAGAAGGATTCCAAAAACCCTGCGTCGCGATCCGGCAGCCGCCATTGTGCGAATCCCTGATCCAGATACGCCGCACAGAATTGAACCAGAATTCGATTCACAAGTTCGTCCGGGTCCGATTGCGTTGCCTGAAAAACCAAATCGCGGTGCCGAACGACGCGAGGCACCGGTGGCCGAATGAGCGGCACTCGGCGAACTCCGTCGCAGCAATAGTGCCACATCAGCTTCAGACTGACCTCTTCCCAGATCGGTGAGTCGGAATCTGCAGCACGAGCCCTGCGAAGCAAATCCTGAAATCCCGTACTAAGCGGTTCGTCAGAGAGTCCCGCAACCCAATGCCGTGTCTCAGCAATCAGCTTCGTCCGTTTCTCTTCTGACGCCTCCGCACGAAATCGCCGCAATGCGTCGGATTCCATCAGCAGCCATGCCAGTTCACTGTCGTCGCCGGATTGCAGCGAGTTCAGCAGCACGCTGACACGAAAATCAACTCGAGGGATGAGTGTCGCGATCGTTTCACCTGCGGAATAACTCAACTCGTGCAACAGAACATCCTGCAGGTCGCTTTCGAGAATGCGTCCCTGGTTCAGCAGCCGACGGTAGTGACTTTCCGGCAGATACGCTTCGCAGCCAAAGAGTTCCGGAACCTGCCGCAGCGCTTCGTCGAAGGAAATATGTTCGAGCCCAGCCAGCGGATTCAGGAATGTGAATGCCGTAATCGGCCCCTGCGACGGAAGGTATTCAGCGCCTGCCACGACCGAAAGATGAATCGCTTCTTCACTGCTGTGACATGTCGCAGCGGATGAATTCTGTGCCTGGTTAACGATGGTCATTAATTTTTCTCCAATGTACAATGAGCAGAGATGCTGGCACAGGACAGATTCTCTCTGAGGCCTCGGTACCACGCCTCCGACGATCCGACTTCCGGCAACTGAGTTCGCTGAGTCTCATAGCGATGGAATTCGCCGCGACGGTAGTGGTGAATTCGATTCGACGCCGGATCCAGCGTCGCCAGAAACAACCATTCGTTATCACACCAGCGACGCAATGGCAGGTTCTGTTCCAGCAACAGTCGTAATGTCTTCGGACTTGTTTCAATAATGCACAACAGTCGTTGGGGTTCATGCATGCGAGTCATCTGCTCCGGAAGTCCGACACAAAGATCATCAAATGGCGTTTCGGTAACGCCCAGCATCGAAACAACACTGTGCCGAAGTTTCGATCCGGCTCCGTAAACTCCAGGATCCATCGCGGAGAAATAATACTGCAGGTTGACGGACAGACATGTTGGAATCACCGTCTTCAGCAATTGACTGAGATTCGATCCATCCTCGTCATCACGATCCGGGTCGTACGAAGCCAGAAACGCGCGACGGTCAAGAAACAGGCCTTTTGTGCGTTCACGACGGCCCACAACACAGATTGCATTTGCCGAATGGCTGTGTTCTGCGCATGACTCCGTGAGATCCATCGTGCGGTCTTCGACCAGCGCTGCAGCCTGCTCCCGAGTGACCTGCAGCGAGACATTTTCAAAACGACGACAGCGTTCATGGGCGTTGCGGCGCAACGCTTCATCCATCATGTCGATCGCAAAGGGAAGCTGATCTTTCTGATTCAACGACAGTTGAGTCAGGTCGAAATATTCCACAGTGTCCCCGCAGGTGTCATGTTCACCCGCGACAAACACGGTGGAATCGGGGATCGTCAGTCCAGCGAGTTTCAGTTGCGCACGCACGCGATGATCATTCGCCATCAGCGCCATTGTTCGTGCATTTGCACCGCTGCTGCGGCCGGAACAGAAAGCGCAGTTATCGGCGGCGGAGAATGGATTATTGACGCTGATCGAAACATGGCCCACCAGCAGCACAATGGGCGCGAAGGTGTCAATGAGGCCAATGTCTGTCAGCAGTGTCTGCACCGCATCCACCATTTCGTCCAGCGAATACCCCTGGAGTCCGTGGGGCGTTGATTCCCAATCCAGCTGCTCGGCACGAGGTGTTTGCCATTGCGATACAGAAAAGCGTCCCAGACGCCTGGTAATCCGAGGAAACAGCAGCCGCGTCAAACGCGGGGTCGATAGCCAGTTTTCCAGCAGCGATGACAATTCCAGTGTACGGAACGGCGACTTCCCCGGTTGATGCACACGCGCACGCGGATTTCGCTGAGACGTTCCATCTGTGTTCAGCCCCGGTACTTCCTGCACGTAGTGTCGTGACTTCACATTTGCCGGACAGTGAGGCGAAAAATGAGTTTCCCCCAGCGCTCGGAAGTTGATTGCGAGCCCAAAGAATCCCGGAGTGCCAAATGTTTCGCAACTGGCACAGGATTCTTCCAGATGCCGCCGCAGAGATTCGGCACAAGTATCAGTACAACAGATCACCTGAAGCCTCGACGCGGAAATGTTACTCGTCGCCGTATGCTGCGTCGCATGTACCGAAACCGCATCCAGAGTCTGCCGACGGTATCGTTCTTCGTAGGCACTCTGAAAGCATCGCAGTCGTTCAGACCGGGAGAACGACTGAACCTCGCACGCCAGATCCCGCCATTCATCAGACGTCAATCGACAAAGCCGACTTGGCGTCCATCCCAGCACTTGCGCCAATCGATAGACAGTCGCCGTATTTTCTGTTGTCGATTCGTCAGTTGTTGCCGTTGCCTGACATGACTGAGTGACGAACGTGGCCAGATCCGACAGCGTTCCCTGGAATCCTGGCACATTGCGAACGGTGTACTCAGCCGCCAGCCGATCCAGAATCAACCGCAGCGCCACAAGCTCGTGGAGAGTTCCCGACGGAACGGGCCACGTCATCCATTCTGCTCCCTGCTCCAGATAATGCACCATTCCCGTCCAGCCGGACAATGCCAGCATCGTCGCCGCAAGGTAGTCGGACTGGCCCGCTTCGGAAATGCCAAGTTGTGTCAGTGAATCTTCGATTGATTTCAAAGCGTCCCAGTCGCATGCCTGTAGCTGCTGCAACGCCGTCGAAAGCGACTTGAGCCACCTGCGCTCTGCGAACTGCCGTTGAACGTAGATGTCCGCGAATTTCCGCAGCAGCCCTGTGTCGCGATTATCGTGCCCCCACTTCACCTGTCCCTGATCCAGAAATCCCGAAAGGAATGGAACTAAAACTGCGTGTACCATCTGATCTGTGTCGATGGAGGTTAAACGAATTAATAAGTCGCGGTGCCTGATACTGCGGTTGTGGCTGACTGACGCGAAATTCTCTGCCAGCAGATGACGTCGGAGCTGTTCCGGCTGAATCGTCGCTGTATCCTGAATGGCCGAGGCGTGTGGCGAAGCTGCACCGAGATTTCGGTGACAAACCCACGACAAGAACTCGAGACAGACTTTAGTGTCCTGCGATGTTCCGGAAACAATTCTCCGATCAGATTTCACAAGTGATTTCAACGTGCCAACGGCATCCGAATCTATCGTTGCATGCGAATTTCCAGTTTCATCGGATCGACCGTTTAAGCATTGATGAATGTCCTCCAGCAATGCCTTTCGATGGTTCGGCGGAGTCCCCGCATGAAACTCTGTCGATCCTGCATTCTGCGGCATGTCAGCACAAAAGGTATCGTACATACGCAGCTTGATCAGAGCGGTTCGCAACTCAACCCGTGATACGAGCCCTGCCACAGCATCTTCGGCTGTGCATCCAAGATCATGCTTCAGAAAGACACTCAGATCGTCGAGATCCATTTGGCCATTCTTCAGCATCTGACAATAGTAGTGCTCGGACCTGTACGGCATCGCTCCCCGAAGACGTGCGGCTTTATTCACTGCCTGATCGAAAGGCAGCGTCTCAAACGCTCGCAAGGGATTGTGATGACGAAAATGCCTTAGAGAGCCATTCGCCGGCAAGAGTTCACAGGCAACCTGAATGGCGCTGGCAATCCGATCAACACGAAGGCCTGAAGTCTGCGTGTCTGCCGTCAGTCCCCTGACGAGTGATGAATTTGGCAAGACGAATCACCTGCTGATGGAGGGAATCCCGTATCCTGAGTACGCCAGTCGCTCTGAACCAAAGCACAGATCATGCCACAAGTGCGATTACGCAGCTCGTCGATCACTCTGATGTTGCGAATCTATCGTGGTTGTAGTTCGCACGGCGAACAGAACAATGCGTATTCGGCATCACCGATTTGCACGCAACTGATAATGTCACAATCTTTCAGCGATCAAAATGCCAGTTCGCATCACGAACCATGACACTCGTGGCCCATTCGGCCATGTTTGGCTCAGCCAATCCGCACAGCAGGAGGCGGACGACATCCTTGGGCACCTGCGTTGCTCAGCAACGGGCTTGTGCCTGGAACAGCGACCAATGAGCCGACAAAATGAGCAGAACAATCAATGACCGACAGATTGGTCAGATACAGTTCTGGCTGCTCAGCATCAGTCTCTTCAGCGAACTGGGCTTCTTCGGCACAACTCTCAATAAGCTGGGCATTATCCCAACTATTGGATGCGTCATCTGTCTCGATTGCCCCGAATGGGATCACGAGTGAGAACACGAAAAGTAGCAGCTGAAAATGATCCATGTGTGCAAGTCTCTCAGAATCCCCTATCCTGTCAAGTTGAAACTACCTGGATCTGACAGAATATTGATCTGAACCGGACCAATCACGAATTGCACGAACTTCAAAGGGAAATGCAAGCATGCCGCCGATTGGTTACGATATCACTACGTCATTATCGAATCTCGCAACAGCAAGTCTGCCAGGCATTTGATAGCAGCCACGATTGATTGGAACATTGAGTTGCACCCTATTCTCGATCCCGATTGGGCGTGGCGCGAATTCCAGCCGGATACAGAAACTCCCTGGAATATTCGCACGGCAGCACACTTGTTTCGGCGAGCAGGTTTCGGGGCGACGCAGAATGAGTTGACCGCAGCCGCCGCAAAGACTCCCTCGGTTGTTGTGGATGAGTTATTGACCGGGCTGGAGCCGGAATCGTTCCGGGCCGAAATGAAATCGTTGTCGAATGCGGCGCTCGCCACGGGCAACGTCAAGCAGCTCTCCGCATGGTGGGCGTATCGGATGCTCAGCACGCCGATGCCGTTGCTGGAAAAGACGACACTCTTCTGGCACGGGCACTTTGCGACCAGCGCCGAAAAAGTCGCTGACGGAAGGCTGATGCTGACGCAGAATGAGCTGCTTCGCTCGTTTGCGTTTGGTGACTTTTCAAAATTACTGCTGGAGATTTCACGCGATCCGGCAATGCTTGTGTATCTCGATTCTGTCACGAATCGCAAATCGCATCCGAACGAAAACTACGCTCGCGAAATCATGGAGCTGTTCTGTCTGGGTGAAGGGAATTATTCGGAGACGGATATTCGCGAACTGGCGCGGTGCTTCACGGGCTGGGAAATTCGCCGCGAGGAATTTCGTTTCAACCGTTATCAGCACGATGAAGGTAAAAAAACGATCCTTGCTCAGACCGGAGAGTTTAACGGCGAAGAAGGCGTCAGGGTCGTGCTGGAACAAAAGTCCGCACCAGAGTTCATTGCCACGAAACTTGTACGCTTCTTTGTGATGGACGAACCAGCACCGACCGTTGAATTGATCGCTCCCCTGGCAAAGGAACTCCGCGAATCCAGCATGATGATTCAGCCCGTGCTCCGACGAATCTTGACGAGCAACCTGTTCTATTCGCCGCATGCCGTGGGTCGAAAAGTCCGGTCTCCGGTTGAACTGGCTGTCGGCTTGCTGCGGAGTCTGGAAGGTTCCACCAACGCCTTTGACCTTGCCGAAGAAATGCTGACCCTGGGCCAGGGACTGTTGTATCCGCCGAGCGTCAAAGGCTGGGACAGAGGCCGCACCTGGATCAATTCCTCCACGTTGCTGGGTCGGTCAAATCTGGTCCGCACGCTCATCACCAATGACAAAACGCGGTTCGGAAAGACATCGCTCAAGCAATATCTGGCAACTCAGAAAGTCACGAATCCGCGAGCGGTCATTGATTACCTTGAAACCGTGCTCTTCGCGGTTCCGGTTCCAGAAGCGGCCAAGGAACAAGTGGAGGCACTCATGAAATCCCGCAGCGACGGCAGTCTGATCGAGGGACTGCATGCGTTGTGTACCATACCCGAGTTTCAGCTTGGATAGTGATGATACTCTCCGATGACGGGCGTTTGCCTGCGGCCGTCAGCCATCAGAACTTCTTCAGTGATTCGAATATGATTATTCGGTAAGATGCGTGAAATGCTGTATCAGAATCTTTCAGGAACCAGGTCATGGTCGAAGTATTCGAAACTCCGATTGCGAATTACGAACAGGTGCGGATCGGATGAAAGACTTGGCGGATGTGCAGGAACTGATAAAACTGCTGGTCCTGCCGTCTGAGTTCAGCAATAACCTCAACCCCTATGTT
>JAYUVA010000231.1:0-3800 GCA_043754375.1 Candidatus Kuenenia sp.
CAGAAACGTCCCATCTACCAGTGGCTCTGCGATGCCGTCGATGCCAGCCTCAAAGGCCAATCCGCTCCCTGCATTCTGTTCGACCCGTGAACGGTTACCTCTGCAGCCACCTTGGCAGCGCCCACCGGGACGATTGCACCATCATGGATCTGGATCGCAGGCACGCCACCGGCGACAAGCCATTTCACGAGTCCATTTGTCATTAGTTGTCCTTCCCCTCGCATCAGGAAGTACGCAAGCTCTGATCGTCCATTCCGGTGCTGGTGCCACCATTGGATTGTCTTGCAGATTTGCGGGCAGATTGATCGCAGCGCGTCCCACAGCGGATGTCTGCCGAGGCGACATGAGAATAGGCAGTGCTGTTGCACAGCGACTTTGACGGCTTTTCTTTCCGAGTCGGTCCCGTAAGGCATGTCGGTCATTTTTGCCATCTTGCCATAGAAATCGCCACACTCAATCAGATCCATCAGTCCGTCGATTTCATCGGTAGCGAGTCCATACCTGATCCGTGACAGACGATGATCGGCAGCCAGGATCCACCAGTAGCAGGCTGAGATATCCAGCGTCTCAGCCCCGCCCGCGAATACCACCTCACGCTCTCTGATCCACCGTGGCAGGCTCGTGACGCTGGTGTATGTGCGACCGTCACGACGCAGGATGCGATCAGTCCGGTGATCTCGGTATCGCCCGTACGCCGCCTGGTGTGCGTCTACCTTTGCAAGGTCGTCTGGAGCAACAGTTCCGATCTCGCCATCAGCCTCAACCGGCGTGAAATGCTCGATTATCTCAGCATCAGTCATCGTCGGCTGGTCCGCCTGTTTTAGTGTCCACTCAGCATCAACCCGCGATATGTCCCAGCCCAGTTTCTGAAATCCGGCCTCGATTTTTGCCCTAAGAGGTCTGTAATCAACAGTTCTCCAGCACACATCCATACCATCCATACCATCCATACCAATATCACAACACCTCTCATAGTTATGTTGCTGTAGCAGATCCGCCATGGCATCTGTGGGATGGTATCGCATGGCGCATGAGCCTCTCCTGTACAGACCACTGAGCGCGACCTTGATATATTTTGACTGGTCGATGTAGTCGATGACCTGTTCGCGAATAGTCGATCCAACCGATCGCGACAACAGTATCTGGTGCAGTCCAGTGGATATCCCTCGCGTCACGTGGCGACAGACGATCCAGAGGATGATGTCTCTGGCAAAGCCGTGCATGTCGTTGGCATCCAACTCTGCGATGATCACTGTCGGGACAATGTGTGTCACAACAAGATTCTGTGAGTTGTCTTCGTCAGCCGCTGTCAGCTTCTCGTTTCTGACCTCTGCTGGTCTTGCGAGATTTATTTCTGATCTGGTTGCAGCGCGTGCGCTGGATAGCGTAGTATACATCGTCTGGTAGCTTGCTTCTTCCGGACAAATCGGCGGTCACTTGATATGACGCGCCGACAAAATCTAAGAGCCACGTCTGCACCTGCAGATGTGGCTCTTTCATGTAATGATTTATTTTTTTCCTGGCGTCAATAGTTCTCCATTAGATTTGTTGATTTTTGTCCATAGTGATTCAGATTTCTGAAGATCACATGAAAAGAGGGCTCACCGAAAATCCGGCGAGCCCTTTGCGATTTTTTGAAGTTGACGCCCGTCGCGGATCGATTTCGTTTCAGGAACTGATTGTATTAGGGAATCACCACGGTCTGTGAAAACCCTGCCGAACAGCAGCACGTTGGAAACTCGGATGGTATTGGACCCGCCGCCGAATATCCGATCGGCTCCACATGAACACTGAAACCCATTGCGGACGCGATACGCTTCAAATCCATCGCGTGATCGACGCACACCAAATCAGGCTCGCTGCCTGGCCAAAACAGCCTGAACGCCGCGAGGTTTTCGCACTTTGCATCACTCATCGCTCATTCCCTAATACAAGCAGTAGCATCGGACGGCTACTACGATTCGCCGCCCACCCGAAGTTCTGTCAGCCGCCGAAGAACGGCAGCGTTAGCACGAATACCCAGCATCACTCAATGCCGCGTCTATCTGCGTCGCGTTGTCTTCGTTTCGCATCGACATCAATAACTTCGCCATTCTGTCTACAGACGAAGCAAATTCCCTCTCCACGCGATCATAGATGATGCTCGCCCCAATCGTTCCACTGGCAACTCCCGAATGAAAGTTGTAGCCGTACCAATCGCCTTCGTACTTCCAGTGTTCTGCCTCTGCTCTCGCAGCATCAGTTTTCTCGATGCGGTCACGATCGCACTGCTTCCAAATCGTGCTAACAATGGCCTGCTGCTGACGCTGCGTCGTTTCATCCTTTGTCGTTTGCATTTGATCCCTTTCGAAAACTGTAAGTAACCCAGCAGATGCCAAGCGGTCCCGCGCTCGGGGCTGATTCACGGTAACAAACGCCTCACCGCCACGGACTTCTCGCTTATGATTTCTATCTGTTCTTCGCGCCGCGCGGCGCGATCCACACTCCAAAAAAAATCTCGCGCAACATTGCGCGGTGCGATTCACGAGAGAGAAAATCGACTTCGTGGAACACAAGACTTGCCGTAATCCGCTTGCAGATACGGACTTCCGTCAATTCTTCAGACTTAACGTTTTGCGATTGCCTGTGTGTAATAGGCAAGCTGGTCGCCAATGCCCAGACCTTCACACGGCAACTCGACATTGATTCCGACTGTCCTAAGAATCGTCGCCAGTGGATTGCAGTAGTCAGCTCCTGCGTGAATCTCAATCGTCAGTTCTCTTGGAAGGATCGGCCCATCTGCCTGGCCCTGATGATACGGCTCCCAGAGATGCTCAACGATTCGATTCGCAACACCAACATGCCACGCAACCCGATCCGCTGGCGTCATTTCATCAAAGGTCATGTCATACGGCTTAAGGACGGTTGTCGGATTCCAGACGCCATATTTTGCCGACAGGACGGCCCACGGCAATCCGCGATTGACTGCAGAGTTCACCCGCTTACTGAACAACGGACTGCCGTATAACTGCTGTGGGGTCACCCAGTTGGTTCGCGTGATGTCTGCCGGAATCCTGTTCTTTGTCTTACTGCATCCGATGAGGACGAGTCGATGAGTTGTCACTCTGATAGCTCCCGATTCTTTAGGCGTTCGTCGCGACTCACCGGCAATCAATTCAAACCCGCATCTGCCAGCTCGTCATCGGAAACGGAATTGTCCCGTGCGTCTCTCTTTGCAGTGCGCGCTGCTGTCACCCTCTGAAAAAATTCATGAATCATTTCCTGCGACGTGAATGGCGTGTTACCAACAAACACGACTTCCAACTTGACACCCTGGATTCCAATGTTCCACCATCTCCATGCGGTCGCAGGCGAGGGTTCCCGACCGTTCTTTTTTGGAATCAGGGTTCGTCTCGCCTCAGATATGCACACCAGCTCGTTACTCATTCCGTTCTGTCTCATCGTGTCACCTTTCAGTTCATTGGATTGCAAAACACGCTTCCGTAAAGCTCTACGACAACGTGAATTGGTGAATTCAAAAATCTGAAAGATTTGTCACGGCTGATTGCCAGTTCTAATTCTCTACCCGTTTCTACCCGTTTGTACCCGCTTCGGAGTGCAAACCGGTGAGCACGCTTGCAACTCTATGAAACGTTTGAGAGCATTCGTTTCAGTGTTCTTGTTCGTTTCGCGTCAAACGCGAAAGGTTTAGTTAATCTTTGGGAGCAGGAAGTCGCACGTTCAAATCGTGTCGCCCCGATTTTTCTAAACCTTTGCTGTGACTCAACTTGAGTCAACCTGCCGGAAACGGCAGTGCGGCG
>JAYUVA010000232.1:0-3702 GCA_043754375.1 Candidatus Kuenenia sp.
GAGCTCCTGGGTTTTCAGACCAACACCCAGGCGTTGTTTCCGATGTCTGCCGGCGAAGAAGTCTTCGCCCACCGTAGCCAGTTTCCGAACACCATTGAATCCACTGTCCACAGCAAGGCAATTGTGATCTCAGATGATTCTGAGCTGCGTGCAACCGTGGCCGGAATTCTCACGGCGATGAATTGTGATTGCACAAAACTGCCATTGGCGGTTTCCACGATTCGCAGTCATCTCGCATCACAGAATGAAATTCCTCTACTTGCGATCATTGATCTTGATGCAGCAAATGGCATTGTTCCGGAATGTCTCGATGTTCTGCACGCTGCACCCGGAATGACCACACTCATCGGAATGTCGGGGTTTTTCACTTCATTCAGGTATTCCGGGACGCAGGGCGAACTCAGGTCGTTACAGATCCTGGAAAAGACTGAACTCCTTCTGCAACTGCGACAACTCATAAATTGCTCCTGGACTGATCCGGACGAATTGTTTAAGTCGGTGTACTTTCCCAAGCATCATGCAAAGAAGGAATAGCCGCTACGTATGACTCTTCCGCAAGCTGTCTCGACATCCTTTTGCACGTCAATGCCGCAGATTGAGGCCGCCGCTCAGCGCATCCGGTCACTGATCGTTGAGACGCCGATAATTCCTTTTGCATCATTGAGTCACGAACTGGACTATTCGATTGCGATCAAATGCGAAAATTTTCAACATGGGTTCGCGTTCAAGGCTCGTGGTGCCTGCAACGCCGTGTTCAGCCTGACCGACGAAGAGGCCGCGCAGGGCGTGGTGACACATTCGTCGGGCAATCACGCCGCTGCACTAGCGCGGGCGGCGAAGCTGCGCGGAATCAGAGCTCATATCGTGATGCCGGAGAATTCGGCAAGAGTGAAACTGGCGGCGGTTCGCAGTCTGGGTGTTGAACCGGTGATGTGTGAATCGACGCCGGCAGCCCGCGAAGCAATGGCGAACGAGATGATGCGAACGACCGGAGCCACCATGATTCACCCGTTCAATGACGCGCGGGTGATTGCCGGCCAGGGGACGGTCGGACTGGAAATCCTGCGACAATATCCGGATGTCGAAACGATCGTCGTCCCGGTCGGCGGCGGCGGATTACTTGCCGGTACGTTGATCGCCGTGAAATCTCTCAAACCGTCCGTTCGCGTGATCGCTGCCGAACCGGAATGGGCAAATGATGCGTTTCGCAGTCTGCAGTCCGGACAAATTGAACCCGTGTTGCGCACGGACTCGATCGCCGACGGCCTGCGCACACCGCTCGGAAGTCTGACTTTTCCAATCATTTTTCAACTGGTTGATGAGATCCTTTGTGTTTCCGAATCGGCGATCAAAGATGCCATGCAACAACTTGGAACGCATGCAAAAATGATTGTTGAGCCATCCGGTGCGGTTCCACTGGCGGTCGTAAATCAGCACCGTGAACGATTTGCAAATCAACGAATTGTGTGCGTGGTCTCGGGCGGCAATCGAGATGATCAGGCGATGTATACTCCGCGCAGTCAGAATTGAGGTTTTGTGAGCGGCAAGGCGCTAGCCGCCGGTGCTGACCGAATGCACAACCCTCGGCTAGCGGTCTGTTGATTTAGTGATTCATGTAGGGTGTGTGCAGCGCTAGCGAAACACACCAGTTTCTCACGCTTTCCCCAAATGGTGCGTTGCGCTCCGCTTCACGCACCCTACGATTAAATCAACACGTCCCTCAGTCCTGGCCGCGCGGAGTATAGTTTTGAGCAGCGGCAGATGCGTCGCGGCGACGGACATGAATGTCCATCGTACGGAGCGATTATTGATTGCCGGCTGCTGCCGGATTTGTATCTGGTTGCGATCCGGGCGGTTGTTGACCGGGTGGCTGACCGGGTGGCTGAGGTGGCTGCTGGCCGGGCTGTTGGGCAGCGGGCTCCACTTTCATCAGTTCACGCAGGCGTTCCTGAATGAGTCCCAGATCTACGGTTTCATCCACATGCAGCACCTGGACCACCGAGGATGCGTCCGCCGCTTCATCCAGTGATTCAATCATCTCGCCGATCGTGTCCATGAGTGATCCGGAAGACGACACGATCAGAGTGTTGGACGAATCATCAATCCCCATCGACAGCAGGCCCTTGAACCGGATTGGCTCCTCTTCTTCCCCTTCGCTGCCTTCCTTTGCCGGACCTCGCGGCAAAAACGTCACGAGCCCGCCGCCGCCTGACTGCCGTTGTCCCTTGTCGTCGGTTTCCAGCGCCTTGTCGTTTGAACTCAGCAAGTCACGAAAAACATCTTTGACGGCGGCCGCAACCAATGCTGCCTTGGCGTGCTTAAGTCGAAAAATTGTCGTCACACGCATGGAACCCGAATCGGATGGTTCAGGGACATCGTAAATCCCGATCAGATCTTCGATCGTCTGCAGTTGTCTGGCGTCCGCATCGCGGACCAGAATTGTGCTGGTGAAGTTGTCGGAAATGAACTGCGGCTCACGACGTTTGGACAGACTGGGAGTTCCCTTCGTTTTTTTCTGAGACGGCATGATGCCCCAATAGGGATCGTATTCAAATCCACTTTTTGTCTGCTCATCAGCCTTAAAGAAGTCTTTCAGATTGAGCGTGACCCATGACGGAGTCGCATACTTCAGCCGGAACAGTTTGTAGCTGCGCCGTGGTGCTGCCACCTGCGACATGAGAGCTTCCAGTTCTGCGAGTGCCATTACATCGCGACTGCTGGCAATGAGTTTGCCATCGGGCGTGACGGAAAACCTGATCGGCGACTGGCGCGGATCAAGAGCTGGCGATTCGTGAGCGGCGTCTGAGTCTTTCGGCAGCGCAGGCTGGGTTTCTGCTGCCGGATCCGTTGGCAGCACGCCCTCTGATTCGCCCGGATGTGGCTCCGCGTTCTGTAACTGACGACGCAGGCGATCGATGAGTTTTTTGTCAATCGTGGGCTCGGATTCTGCCGGTGGTTCCGGTGATTCAGTTGTACCCGCTGATTCCTCCGGCGTCGCTGTTTCAGTTGGCACAGTTGGTGCCGAACTGCCGGACTCGTCCGCGACTTCATCCGCGCCGTGTTTCGTCAGCATGGCCGCCGCAGAGACAGACAGCGGCGAATGTGCAGGCGAAGACGAATGCTCAGAACTGCGAAGCCACTCGTTGAAAGCCGAAGCGGGTGTCGTTGAAGAAGTGGCGTGTGCGACGTTCACCGGCGGCCGACGTCCGTCTTTCCAAATTGAAATCCGCGACGAGTCAGAGGGATTCCTGGTCACGTCTTCCGCTGCGGCTGGTTTCTTCCTGATGGTTTTCTTTTCACGCGCATCAGATTCGTTGTCGAGTTTTGGCGCTTCTTTCGGCAGATCAAACTCCAGCGGGTTTCCTCGTCGCCAATACTGTTCCAGACGGCGTTGCAGTTCGTGCAGATCTTCATCGGGATTGACTTCAAAGACACGGATTCCGTCGTCCGCAGCATTCGGGTCGGGCAATTCTCCCAGCTTAATCAGCAGCGTCCGGATTTCTTCCATTTCCAGTACGTTGGCATTGACCAGCAGGCGGTTGTTTTCGGTATCGGCTTCGATGCGGAAGCTGCGTTCCTTTTCTGTCTGCTGCTGCTGCTGATTGAAATCAAAATAGCCGTAGAATCGCCGGTTGGAATTTTGATTTTCTTCTTTCGGTTCGACATCCATGAGCATTCGGATGGTGCCAGCCACGTATTCAG
>JAYUVA010000233.1:0-6441 GCA_043754375.1 Candidatus Kuenenia sp.
TTAAGAAAATGATTACAGTGATGGAGTTCGTAGAAGTTTTCGCAGTGGATGCCCGTATTTACGGCATCGACAAGGAGGGAGATGGCCTGGCAAAGAACATCTCATTACTTGTTGAGCCTGAACAGGGAAAGGTTGTCAATCTGGCAAAGCGACTGGGTGAACTGTCCACGATGCTGCGTCCGAATGGTGACCTGACTTCATCGGGTAAGACGGAAATCTCGGCTGAGTTTCTTGATAGTTCATTTTCGGGTTCAGGTCACCTCAATCGGTCAGTGATGGAAAATCGTGAAATTGGAATAGCTGATGAATCCGAAGAATCTCCGTCGATGAATGAATCACTGGAACAGGAACTCGCACGAGTGCCCGCAAAAGGTCCGGAAGCATCCGCTCCTGTGAAGGTGGCTCAGCGCGACGACGCGAATATCTGGACGATGGAGATCTACGAAGGCAACAATGTTCGGTTGGAAGCGGTTCAATTGCCGATAGAAGCAGAGGTACCAGCGTCTGGAAACTGGAATATGTGGGATCTGTTAAAGACGAAGTAAAAATAGTCGGACTCAGGCAATGGGCCTGACGTACGAGAGAATTCTGTGATTGTCTGGGTATGGTTGCCCGGCGTGACAGAATTTCTCAGCGATCGCGCGGAGCGCGTTATGAGTTGGGGATGCGACGTCCGTCCTGCGTTACAGCGGGCGTCGCTCTTCAGCACTTTGGGAGTGCAGGGATGCCATTGCTTCGAATGATGACCAGTTTCACACTGGCTGCGACAATCCTGGTACTGCTGCCTGCAGCTACGGCGACCGCGCAGAGTGAGGGAAGTTCTGCTGTCTATCGGATTCACGACGGCAGAAACGAGCTGTCTCTCGTCGAGCGTTTCTCGATTTTCGTCGAACATTCCGCCAAGATCCGCCGGGTAATGGATTTTGACGAAGAAGTCATCACCATTCAGGTCGTGGAAGGTACGCCCACTCAATTTCGGGTGTACGCATTGCGTGGCGGCGTTACGACGATTACCATCGTTGACGAGCACGGGCGCGACTACCGGCTGGAAGTCCTGGTGGAAGGTGACGTGCGGTATCTCGAGTCTAAAATCCGCCGCAGCTACCCCAATGACGTGATCACGATCGAAGAGATCAACGAACAGTCAGTGCGTCTGGTCGGATGGGTCTCTCAACCGGAACACATCAACGAGATTGAAGAAATTGCCAAGCAGTTTTATCCCACCGTGATGAATCATATGAAGACGGGTGGTGTGCAGCAGGTGCTGATGAAATGTACCGTGCTGGAAGTTCAGCGGTCAAAGCTTCGCCGTCTGGGTATGAACTTTACGCTGGTTCGCCCTGAAGGATTCCTGTTTAGTACTCCGGGTCCCATCACGCCGATAACCGCGATAGGCGGTGCCGGTGGCCCCACGCTTTCGGGCCTGGCAAATTCCACGGTCACTTTCGGTTTCACGAGACCAAATTCCGTGTTTCACGGTTTCGTTCAAGCCATGCTGGAAGAAGGCATGCTGAAGTCGCAGGCCACGCCAATGATTATGACTCATAACGGACGCCCGGCGAATTTCCTGAGCGGCGGTGAAACTCCCGTGCCGATTCCGGCGGGGCTTGGCACGACTGGTTTCGAGTTCCGTGAATACGGAATTCAGATGAATGCTGTGCCCTACATTCTGGGGAACGGTCGAGTCCGTCTGGAAGTTGAAACGATTATCCGCGACCAGGACTTCGCTAATACCGTCACCGTTTCGGGCACGACGATCACCGCATTCAAGACGAACAGTGCGAATACGCAGGTGGAAATGAACTTCGGCGAAGCACTGGTCATTGCGGGACTGATCTCACAGAAGCAGGATGTCCTCACTCAGAAGCTGCCGTTTTTCGGCGAACTGCCATATATCGGGGCAGCCTTTAGCCGTAAGACAGCAACAGAGTCAGAACGGGAACTGATCATCATGGTAACTCCCGAATACGTGTCACCGGCTCCCGCCAGTCAGTTTCCTCAACAGGGCCCCGGTATGTTCACCGACACGCCGACCGACAAGGAGTTGTTTGGCATGGGACTTCTGGAAGTTCCAAAATACGGCGATCCTTGTGAAAATGGCTGCGAAAACTGTATGCCAGGCGGAAACTGCCAGAACTGCCCGCATGGGCTGCATCTGAATTCCTGCCCGGACTGTCGTGAGAATGGTGGCTCCTGTGTACCGCCAGGATACGGAAGTTCTGATTCACAGGTGGCACCAGAAATGCCGGCGATCGATCTGGAGCGATCAACACAGACAAGACGTGTGAGTTCCTCCCGCACCGTCAGTGGCGATGGCAAAAGCGAGACTGGAGTAAGTCACAAAAAGTCAAGGACTGCGTCAGGCACTGCACGATCCGAAAGCTCCGGCCTGATCTCCCCAACTATGCGATAACAGGAACCACAACATACCAGAACCGTCAATCGATGATCTGCCTCGCTGTACATTCTGATTTGGATCGAGAAATACCATGAAAAGCGTCCTGCGACTTGCGACCGTTGATCCGGATGAGCGCACGCGCAATTCGCTGAAATCCATGCTGCTGGGAATCGATACCGTGTGGCTGGAAGCCGAATGCGCTCGGTACGAATTTTTTTTGGATGTGGCTCAGCAAACTCAGCCCGATATCGCGCTGATCAACCTCGATGCGAATCACACGAAAGGCGTGCAGCTCGTCGGAGAAATCTCCCGAGCTCTTCCGAACTGTTCGGTTCTCGTGGTGAGTTCCTCTCAGGAAGGAAGCCTGATTCTGCAGGCGATGCGCAACGGCGCGCGTGAGTTTCTGAATATGCCTCTGCAGCTGGATGACTTCATCGCAGCTCTGGACAGAATCCGGGTTACCCTGGGCGGTTCCGCCGGCGACGGGAATGTACGAGTCGGTAAAATCATCACGATCGCCGGAGTCAGCGGTGGCGTCGGAAGTACTTCACTGGCAGTCAATATCGCGGCCTCACTGGCGCAGGATCCGGCCAACTCACCCGTAATCATTGATCTGGATCTGACGCTCGGCGATGCCGACGTGTGGCTGGACATCATTCCTGAATACACGATCCGTGATGTTTCAGAGAACATTTCCCGCCTTGACTATGGTCTTTTGAAACGATCACTCACGCGGCACGACTGCGGCGTCTACCTGCTGCCCAGGCCGGTTGAACTTGAAACTGGAGAACCAATCAAGCCTGACGACCTGCGACGTATTCTGGCGCTGTTGAAAGCAACATTCTCGCACTTGATTGTGGATGTGACCAAGTCATTCAGCCGTCTCGATCTTTCAGTAATGGAAGTGTCCGATAAAGTCCTGCTCGTGACGCAACTGGATCTGTCGTGCCTGCGAAATGTCGTGCGGATCATGCAGTTTCTCGAACAGGTTCCCGGTATCAAAGAGAAGGTGGAGATTATTGTCAATCGAGCGGGTCTCGAAGACAACGACATCAGCCTGAATAAGGCCTTAGAAACCATCGGACGCACTGTTTTCTGGCAACTGCCAAATGACTACGCCACGATGGTTGGCGCACGCAACAATGGCCTGCCACTTTGTCAATTTGCTCCAAAAGCCCGTTTGACACGCAGCCTCAGTGATATGGTCCGACTGCTGACTTCGTCTGACTCTGGTACAAAGCCAGTCGATGAACCGGTAAGGAAAAAGAGTGGCCTGTTTGGTCTGTTCGCCGGTCGATAATTCTGGGGAACGAGGCGTGTCATTCCCGGCGGTACGCCCGCGACCTGCCATAATGGACTCTACGACTGCTCATGCGGATAAAAGAGGCAGAGCGTGGCCGACGGCAGCGCACTATCGCACCGCCCATCGCCGTGCCGCAACACAGGCAATCCAGAAAAAGATCGCAGCCATACTCAGGATGATGCTGACTTCCCTGAGAATTGAGACAACGATTGATTCATCCGGGGTGTTGTACCAGAACACCTTCAGAAATCCGTCCATTGCCCAGGCATTGAATGCGATCGACGACAGTTTGATAATAAACTCAGGCATAATGAATCGTGGCATCATGCTGCCTCCGATCGCTGACATGATCAGGATGACGATGGACGATAGGCCTTCGAGTTGCTTCCGGGATTTACACAGTGTAGCGATCATCATGACAAATGCGGCAGAGGCCATTGAGCTGACGAGTGCCATGATGCCAGCTCCTGCGAGCGTGTCCACATGCCACAGGTCCAGCCCGAATACGACTGATGCAAAGCCAAACATCAGGGAGATCTGAACCACGCCGAGTCCGACATAAAAAATCCAGTGTGACAGCAGCAGGTGAATAATTGTCATGCGTCCCGACAACAATCGCTCCAGAGTCCCGCGTTCTTCATGTTCCAGCAGACTCGATGCGGCCCCGGACATCGAAAACATCACAAACATAACTGAGATCCCCGCCGCATAATAGGAGATCATCTTCGCCGAAGTGATGCGTGACGTCCCGGTCTTGTCTCCCTGGACGACGTCGCGAGCAGAATGAGATTCAATCCGTACGATTCCATCTGTCATAGTAAAGCCCTTCAGTCCCGGCGAGTTGCCTGCTTCTGCCTGATCGGCATTCGGATCGTTGCTCAGTAAGGTCTTGAAAGCGCCAGCGGCCATCTCCTGCAATGGCGAAAATGGTCCTCCCATCGTCCGGAATTGATCGAGCCCTTTCTGCATCAGCACACCCGGAGATGATGTAAACGCTGACGCCTGCAGGACACCCGCCAGCATTTGTTCGGCAAGCGGATTGGCCGGATCATAGAGTAGTTTAATCGATGGTCGATCTGACTGGCCAAACTCAGCCATCGACGCCTCAAGTCCTTGCGGCAGAATTACGGCCGCAGACGCCTTGCCGCCGCGCACAGACGTAGCCGCCTGTTTCATTGCATCGCTGAAAACCTCACCGCTGCCAGTGGTCGTGGCAGCCGGCTGACTCTCTGACCTTGAATTGCCGGTGATCGTGTTTTCCATCAGCGTCACCTCCAGATTATCCATGGCCTTCAATGAATCCAGGAGACGTCCGGAGCTACGCGTCCGATCCTGATCCAGCACGATCACTTTCAGTTTCCCCGTTTCAGCCCCGGCAGATCCCGAGCCAAAAATGATCGCGAAGACGGTGAACATGACGCAGGGCAAAGCAAACGTCAACAGCATTGCCATGCGATCGCGGACCAGTGAAATACACTGTGCTTTAATAAGCGCGAATATCATGGCAGCGTACCTGTTACATCCTGTATGAATTGTCGAGACCGGGGACGTGGAAATCGAATCTCGCTATGATTCGCGAAGCTCATGTCCCGTGAAGTGCAGAAATACAGACTGCAGCGTCGGCACTTCAATGGACAAATCGGCGACAACGATTCCGGCTGCGGCAAACTGCTGAAGCCGCACCTGCAGATCTCTCGTGATATCATCGACAAGAAACGTCGCCGATTTCTCTCCCCGCAGCTCGCTGCCATCCGGTAACGTCGTTGGCGATTGACCTAATGTAAATACGACGCGACGACGGCGACCGACACTCGCATCCAGCAACTCGTCGAATGTCCCGGAAGCAACTGTACGTCCTCCGTCGATAATGACGATGCGATCGCAGATCTGCTGTGCCTCATCCAGCTGATGAGTCGTCAGCACAAGCGATACTCCCTGAGCCTGCAATTGCTTCAGCATGCCCCAGATCCGCTGGCGGCTCTGGGGATCAACACCCACGGTCGGCTCGTCGAGTAACAGAATATCGGGACGATGCAAGACACCGCATGCAATGTTCAGCCGTCTCTGCATGCCTCCGGAGAATCTCGAAGCGGGTTCACGCGATCGATCTTTCAACCCGGTCCATTCCAGTGCCTCAGCGGTTCGCTCCGAAAGATCCGCTGGTTCAACACCAAACAATCGCCCAAACAGATTCAGGTTTTCCCGGGCGGTCAGGTTGTCGTAAATCGCGATATTCTGAGGAATCACACCCAGCCTGCGAAGTAATGCAGGATCACCGCCAGCCTGCTGAGCCTGCCCATGAATCAACACACGCCCGGAATCCGGTTTCAAGCGACCGGCAATTGAACGAATCAGCGTCGTCTTGCCCGCTCCGTTCGGGCCCAGGAGCGCGAGACATTCTCCTTTTCGCAGCGAGAATGAAGCCCCATCCAAAGCCGCGCGACCGCCAAACCGGCGAACGAGGCTGTCGACGACCAGAGGTTGTACGTCAGACATCCGGAAAATTCTACAAAAAGTGAAACAGGCCGATTGTAAGCACCACGCGCAGCCATCAAGGCGTTCCCAGTCCCAGCTTTTTCAACTGTTGTCCGTTGTTGGCATTCCACAAATAGACGTTGCCGCTCGCATCACCGGCCGCAGCAATGTTGCTGTCAGGCGTAACGGAGATCGTGTGGAGCCAGGTGCTGACATCTCCAAGGTTTCTCACGAGGCCGCCGTTTGATGCATTGTGGATGCGGAC